>NZDS01000016.1 GCA_002690215.1 Rhodospirillaceae bacterium
CTTGCCGATGATGATGTTGTACTTGGGCACGTTGGCCGAGGCCATGGCCGTGATCATCTTGGCGCCGTCCTTGGTGATGCCGCCCTGCTCGGCATCGCGACCCACCATGAAACCCGAATTGTCGGCCATGAATAGGAGCGGTATGTCGCGCTTGCAACAAAGATCGATGAAGTGAACGGCCTTGAGCGCACTGTCTGAGAACAGGATCCCGGTATTTGCCAGAATGCCCACTTCGAAGCCGCCGATGTGGGCAAAACCGCACAGCAGCGAGCGCCCGAAATGGGATTTGAACTCGTCGAAGCGGCTATCGTCGACGATGCGGGCGAGGATTTCGCGGGTATCGGAGGGCACCCGCGGGTCCTCGCTGATCAGGCCGTATATTTCCTGTGGGTCGTAGCGCGGCGCCACCGGTTTCTCGACCGGCCGGCACAGCTTGGGCTGGCGGCAGGTGTCGGCCACCACGCGGCGCAACTGCCTGATGGCGTGCCAATCGTCTTCAGCCAGGTAGTCGGTGACGCCGCTCACCTCGCTGTGCATCTCGGCCCCGCCCAGGCTCTCGCGGTCCACCACTTCACCGGTTGCGGCAAAGGTGAGTTCCGGTCCACCCAAGTGCATGTAGCCTTGCCCGCGCACGATGATGGTGATGTCACAGAGCGCCGGCACATAGGCACCGCCGGCGGTACAGGCGCCGTGCACCACGGAAATCTGCGGAATGCCCTCGGCCGATTGCCTGACGATCTGGTTGAAGACGCTGCCGTACTGGCCGACGTCGGGGAAGATGCCGGGCTGCTCCGGCAGGTTGGCGCCGCCGCTATCGACCAGGGTCAGGTTGGGCAAGCGGTGTTGCCAGGCGATCTTCTGGGCCCGCACGTGCTTGCGCGCTGTCATGGCGTAGTATGTTCCGCCCTTCACCGGCGCGTCGTTGGCGATGATCATGCAGGTCACGCCTTGGACCTGACCGATGCCGGTAATGATGCCGGCGCCGGGCGGTACGCCCTCGTACATGTCGATGCCGGCCAGGTCGTTGACCTCGAAAAAAGGCGAGCCGGGATCGAGCAGACTGTCGACACGGTCCCGCGGCAAGAGCTTGCCCAGCCCCTCGTGGCGGACGCTGGCCTTGACGTTCCAGGCCTCGCGCTCGGCCCGCCGGGCCTGTAGTGTGGCCACCAATTCGCGGTAAGTGCAGTCGTTGACGGCGAATTCCTCGGAGCCGACGGCGGCTTTGGACTGGATAATTGTCATGATTGTTCGGGGCTTTTCTCTAGAGTCTGGCACTTGCCTTCGTTTCTAACGAATAGTAGTTAGAAAAAACACCTGCCGCAACGAAGAGCCCACAGGAAACCAATGGCCCGTCGAGCCGCCGCGGAAACCAAAAAGTCGGAACGCACCCGAGAACGCATTCTCGATGCTGCAGCGCTTATGTTCCGGCGCAAAGGTTATGCAGCGACCACGCTCAACGAAATCGCCCGGCTGGCCGACCTGCGCGCGGCCAGTATCTATTACCACTTCGGCTCCAAGGACGATATCTTCCTGCAGGTGCTGGATATCGGCATCGACCGCATCTACGATGAGGTGCGCGAGGCTGTCGCCGCGGCGCCGGACGGGGCCGATTATCGACGCAAGGTCCACATCGCCGTTGAAGCCCACCTGGCGACGCTGCTCAAGCACAGCGACTACACTGCCGCCAACATCATCAACTACGGCCTCGCCCCCGAACCCATCCGGCGCCGCCACCACGACCGCCGCGAGGCCTATGGCGATTTCTGGCGCCGCCTGTTGCGCGACGCACGACGCAACGGCGCCATCGCCCGCAACACCGACGTCAGCTTGCTGCGGCTCTTTCTCATCGGGGCGCTCAACTGGTCGCAGGAGTGGTACGATCCGGATGGCAAGTCGATCAAACGCCTGGCCAAAGAGATCTGCGCATTCGTTTTTGACGGCGTGGAAGCAGAATAACCCAAACCCCAAAAGGTATCGCCAAGGGACAACCAAGCCATGCCCGAAAGCCCAGATTCGTCCTCGGACATCATCGCCGTCACCGGCGCCAGCCGCGGCCTGGGAGCGGCTATTGCGCTTGAATTGGCGGGCCGTGGCCTGACCGTCGGCTGCCTCTCGCGTCAGGGCATCGGTCCGGCCGAGACCGTCGCCGTCCCGGACGAGTTGGCCGCCCGCATGGTCATGGCCAAATGCGACATCAAGGACGGCGACAGCATCCGCGCGTCATTGGCTGCCTTATCCGATCAGGGCTATCGCCTGCGCCACTTCATTGCCAACGCCGGAACACACATAGCGGGCCCGAGCCACAAATTCGCCGACGCCGACATCGCGACGCTACTGGACACCAATGTGGCCGGCACTTTCAGTTGCTTACGCGAGGCTTACCAATATCTGGGCGAGGGCAGCGTCATTGTTACCATCGGCTCCTTTTACGACCGCATCGGGGCGCCGCAGAACGCCATCTATGCCGCCAGCAAGGCAGCCATCGGAGCCATCGCCCGCACCCTGGCCGTGGAGTGGGCGCGCGACGGCATTCGCGTGATCAACATCGCGCCGGGCTACATCGAGACCGATCTCAACAAGGAATTCCTCGAAAGCGATCGTGTGCGCGAATTCTTCAAACGCCGCGTCGCCTTGCAGCGCTGGGCTCAGCCCGACGAGATTGCCCGGCTGATTGCCGCGCTATTGCAAGACGACCACCCCTTGCTGAGCGGCGAGACCATTTACCTGGACGGCGGCCACGCCATCACGCACGGCCGGATCTAAATAAGAGCTCCCGCCCGCCCTACTACTCCGGCGGCGTGACTCCGGTTTGCCCTGTTATCACGCCGTAGTGCTCGATGCGGCGGTGGGCCTCGAAGCTGAACATGGCATCCTTGTTGCGCACGCAGATGTCGAGATCGCAGGCCGCCGAAATGAGTTCATCGTCCTTGCTCGAGCATAGCGCTACGATCTCGCCCGAAGGCGCCACGATGGCGCTGCCGCCAATCAAATTGCAGCCCTCCTCGTCGCCGGCCTTGGCCACCCCCACCACCCAGGTGCCGTTCTGGTAGGCGCCCGCTTGCATGACCAGATGGTTGTGAAAGCTGGCCTGGTCGTCGTAGGTGGGATCCCAGGGGATCGTGCTCGGGGTGTTGTAGCCCAGCAGCACCAGTTCCGCCCCCTTGAGCGATAGTACCCGGTAGGTTTCGGGCCAGCGCCGGTCGTTGCAAATGCACATGCCCATGACACCGCCCATGGTGCGCCAGGTGCCGAAGCCCAGATCGCCGACCTCGAAGTAGAGCTTCTCCAGATGCTGGAAGGGGAAGTGCGGCCGGTTGTCGGCGTGCCCAGGCAGATGGACCTTGCGATACTTGCCGACGATTTGGCCGCTCTTGTCTACCAGGACGGCGCTGTTGAAACGGCGTTTCCGACCTTCCTCTTCGACCAGTTCGGCGTATCCCAGATAGAATCCGATACCGAGATCGACCGCCAGCTCGAAAAGCGGCCGGGTGGCGGCCGAAGGCATCTCGCGTTCGAAAAAGGAATCGAGTTCGTCCTCGTCGTCCAGCCACCAGCGGGGAAAGAAGCTGGTCAGCGCGAGCTCAGGAAAGGTCACCAGATCGCAACCCCGGCCGTGGGCCTCGCGCATCAGCTCCAGCAGCCGGCCGACCACGACTTGGCGGCTTTCGTTTCGGGCGATGGGTCCAAGTTGGGCGCCGCCGACGGTAATGCTTCTGGACATGAGCGGGTTCCTTTCCCTAAAACCGACCAATTCTAACTCCCCCGCAGGGCCGAACCAACTTCGGCCTCGCCGCCCCTTCCCATCGACCGTTCCGGTACCAGTCCTTGATTCCGCTCCGCACTATCCTCATCGCCGTCTCAATTCACATCCTCTGGGGAGCCAACCCGGTGGCGGTGAAATTCGGCCTACTGGCCTTTCCACCGCTATGGAGCGCCTTCATCCGCTTTGCCCTGGCCATCGCCTGCATCGTTGTCTGGGCTCGCTTCAAGAACATCGCACTATGGCCGCGCCGTGGCGAATGGCGGGGTCTGGGGCTCTTGAGCCTGCTGTTCACCGTGCAGATCGCCCTGATGAACATCGGCATCGACATGTCAACCAGTTCCATGTCGTCGGTGCTGCTGGCCACTCACCCGCTGTTCGCCGCCCTGTTTGCCCATCTCTTCACCGCCGGTGACCGGCTGACGCCGGTTAGGATCGTGGGCTTACTGGTAGCCTTTTCCGGCGCCGGTGTGGTGCTGCTGCGCGACGCCGATCTGGCCAGCTTGAACCTGATCGCCATCGGCAACTGGGTGGTGTTGCTGAGCTCGGCACTGCTGGGGGGGCGCCTGATCTATACCGCCGGGCTGGCGCAACGCATCGACACCTCGCGGTTGGTGATCTGGCAAATGGTGTTGTCGCTGCTTGCCTTTGGCGCCGGTGGATTGGTTTTCGAGGACATCATGTGGTCCCAGGTGAGCTGGCAGCCGCTGGCCGGCCTGGCCTACCAGGGCATCGTCATCGCCGGCCTGGGCTTTATGATCAACACCTGGCTGATCAAGAATCACAGCCCCAGCACCATGGTCAGTTTCGGCTTTATCGCACCGCTCTCGGGCGTCGGTCTGAGCATTTGGCTGCTGGGCGAAAGCGTGACCTCAAGCCTGATCTTCGGCACCATCGGCGTCGGCCTCGGGCTGGTCCTGATCACCCGCAAGGCCGCGCAACGCCCGTCGTGAGTCCAAATTCATTGCGATATTTTGAGCGATAAGTGTCTCGCCCGGAAATACGCCCGTTACGTTCCTGTGTTCAACTGACAGCATCGAGTCCCCGACCCCCAGGCGACTGCCGCCGAAGCGGTCTGAAACTTGGCTTTCCCGCGGTATAGTGACGCTCCGACCTTTGCCGGGAGCGAAGCATGAGCAAGACTCTGCGGGACTGGCTCGATACCCTGGAGCGCCACGACTTGCTGGCCCGCATCGGCCACGAAGTACACGTCAATCAGCTGGCCGCCATCATCGAGCAAAACCATCGCCGGGCAACTTTGTTCGAGAACATCCGCGGCTATGCCCTGCCCTTGGCCGCCAACACCTTTTCCAACCGCGTCATGATGGCCCTGGCCTTGGGCTGCGACGAGAGCGGCATCCTGGCAGCGCTGACCGCGAAGCGACAGGCTCGCATCGACCCCGTCGTCGTCACCGAGGCGCCCTGCCAGGAAATCGTCGAGGAAGGCGAAACAGTCAATCTGGCCACCCTGCCGCTGCACCTGCAGCACGAGCTCGACGGCGCCCCCTTCGTCTCGGCCGCCGTGATGGTGGCCAAGGATCCCGTTCGCGGCGTCAACAACCTCGGCATCTACCGCATGATGTATCGCAGCCAAAACGAGACCGGCATCGACGTCACGGCGCCGCACAAGCTCAGGCACTACTACCAGCAGGCCTGCGAGCTGGGCCGGCCTCTGGAAGTGGCGGCGGTGCTCGGTCTGCCGGCCATCGATCTGATGGCGGCCCTGGCCTCGACCCCCCTGGACGAGGACGAGTATGCCGTGCTGGGCGGCTTCCGCGGCGAAGCGGCCGAGCTTGTGGCATGCAGGAGCATCGACCTCCTGGTTCCGGCCAACGCCGAAATGGTGCTGGAAGGCGAGATGCTGCCGACAGGCTGGATCGCCGACGAAGGCCCTTATGGCGAGTTCACCGGCACCTATGGCGGCGGCCTCAAACAGAACCCGACCATCCGCATCAAGGCCATCACGCGCCGCCGTGACGCCGTTTTCCTCTCAGCCACCCATGGTGGACATCATCCTGGCTGGACCGACATGCACGTGCTCTTTCCCATGATCGAGCTCGACATCCACAATGCCCTGGTCCAAGCCGGCATCGACGTGCGCGCCGTGCGGGCGTTGCCGGCGTCGTCGGGCATGTGGGCGGTGGCCAGTATCAAGTCGATGTTCAAGGGCGACGGCAAGAATGCGCTGGCGCTGATGCTGGCGGCCTCGAAGCAGGCCTTTCCCAAGATCGCCGTAGTGGTCGACGAGGACATCGATATTTTCGATGACGAGCAAGTCACTTGGGCCATGACCTGGCGCGCCCAGCCCGACCAGGATGTGATGATTCTGGGGGGCATGAAGGCGGTGCCGCTGGATCCTTCACTGCCATCGAGCATGCCGCCGGTGACCACCGCAAAGATGGGCTTCGACGCCACCATACCGGTCGGCCGCGACCGGGCCGACTTCGCTATCTGCCGCCCAGCCGTATTGGGCGAAACGGGGCGGCGCCCCGAGCTGGCGCCCGACGAACTCGACGCTGCACTGGCCGACTTCATCGGCCAGGGCGCGGTCCATTTCCAGGAGATCCTCGAGGAATTCAGCGGCCCGAGCGCCACTTCGGTGCTCGAATCCTTCGGCCGTCTGCGCCAACGCCACCTGCTGGGCCGCGACGACATCGGCCGGTATGTATTGCTGGAAGCGATCGACGACAACCCGGGCGTGCGTTGACCACGAGCGATAACCGCAGATATCCTTTTTGTGCAGAGCCGCAAGGGCGGCCGCAACGGGAGGATCATTATGAATAAGTTGCTCACATCAGTATCCAGGACAGCCGGCCTGGGCCTCATGGGCTTGGCGCTGTTCGCTGCCGCTTCGGCTGGCGCCGAAACCAAGATGAGGGCGGTTTCCTTCATTCCCAAGACCCATCCGGTGATGATCCAGGCCATCGCCTGGACCGATGCCATCAACGCCGGCCTCAAGGGCACGCTGAACATCAACTATGTCGGCGGCTCGGAAGTGATCGAACGCTTCCAGCAGGCCGAAGCGGTGCGCAACGGCGTCATCGATCTGGTCTACACCGTTACCGCCGACTACCAGGCACATATGCCGTCGGGCCAGTCCATGGTGCTATCGCGGCTCTCGCCCTCGGAAGAGCGCAAGAGCGGCTACTACGATTGGCTGGTCAAGCGCCACATGGCAAAACTCAACGCCCGCTACATCGGCCGCCTGCATTCCTCGGGCTTCTATCTCTGGGCGAACAAAAAGGCCGATAAGCTTTCCGATCTCAAGGGTCTGAAAATGCGCACCGGCTCGCTATACGACCGTTTCATGCGGGCGCTTGGTATGGTGCCGGTGACCATGAATTCGCCCGAGGTCCACACAGCCCTCGAACGCGGCGTGGTGGACGGCTTCGGCTGGCCCAACATGGGACCGCGCCAACGCGGCTGGATCAAGAAGGCCAAGTACGTCATCGACTTGCCCTTCTTCGGCGCTTCCAACGTCGTGGCGCTGATGAACCTGGACAAGTGGAATGGCCTCTCCAAGGCTAGCCAGGACAAGATCATCGCCATTACCGAAAAATACGAGCCCGGCATGGTGGCTCACTTCAAATCCGGGGCCGCCGCGGAATGGAAGAAATTGGATGCCGCAGGCGTGGTGCGTTACACCTTCTCCGATGCGGTCAACAAGCAGTACCTTGACATGGCCTACGACCTCGAATGGAAGAATCTGGCCAAGAAGGTGCCGGGTGACGTCGATACGCTAAGGCGCATCACCGGGAACTAGAGCGGATCTCAGATCCACTCTAGTTCTGTGTGCTCACGGCAGCAGACCCAACGGTCCGCGCCTGCGCAGGCGCGCCGGACGACCGGCGAGCGGCGGTCGCCGCCTTGAGCGATTCACGACAAGCGTGAATCGCTCTGGGGAAACGCCTACCCACCGGCGAAGCCGCGCCCGGGCGGCAAGGAGAAATCGCCATGCTCGCTGAGCGGCTCGGGCGTTTGATGGATTTCGCCGAGGACCTGCTCAGCGGCGTGGCGGTCATGGTGCTGGTGGCCATCACGCTCTCGGTCTGTCTCGAGGTGCTGTTGCGCTACGGCTTCAACAGCCCCATGGTCTGGGTCGTCGAAATTACCGAGTACTCGCTGGTCTACCTCTGTTTCCTCGGTACCTCCTGGGTGCTGCGCAACGACGATCACGTGCGCGTCGACTTGATACTGATGGCTTTTTCCGAACGCTGGCAGCATCGCTTGCACATCGTCGGTTGCCTGTTCGGCCTGGCCGTCAGCCTGGTGCTGCTGATTTTCGGCGCCCGCGTGACCTGGTCCTTCTATGAGCGCGGCCTCTACAAGGGCACGGTGCTGGAGTTTCCCACCTGGATCGTGCTGGTCATCATTCCTATCGGCTCGTTCCTGCTCTGCCTGCGATTCTGTCGCCTGGGGCTGGAACACTGGCGGGCCGCGCGTTGAGATGGAGTGGTGGCTCACACTGCTGATCATCTTCGCCGCCCTGATGGTGCTGATGGCCATCGGTCTGCCCGTCGCCTTCGCCTTTCTTTCCATCAATGTGGTCGGCGCCTTTTTATTGTGGAACGGCGCCGCCGGCCTGACCCAACTGACGCTTTCGGTAATGGCTTCGGTGACGCACTTCACCATCCTGCCGGTGCCGCTTTTCATCCTCATGGGCGAGATCATGTTCCGCTCCGGCATCGCCGCCAAGCAGATGGACGTGCTGGACAGTTGGATGGGCCGGGTTCCCGGCCGCCTTAGTCTCATGGCCGTGGGCGGCGGCACCATGTTCGCCACGCTGACCGGCTCGGCCATGGCCGGCACCGCCATGCTGGGCAAGATCCTGGTGCCCGACATGGAAGCGCGGGGCTACAAGAAACCCATGACCTTGGGCCCCATCCTGGGCTCGGGCGGGTTGGCCATCATGATACCGCCCTCGGCGCTGGGCGTGCTGCTGGCCGCCATCGGCAATTTCTCAGTGGGCGGCTTCCTCATGGCCATCGTTATCCCCGGGCTGCTGATGGCCGTGCTCTACACCGCCTACATCATGATCCGTTGCAGCCTGCAGCCCGAGCTTGCGCCCACATACCAAACCGGCAGCCTGGCACTGTGGCCCAAAATTCGCGACACGCTGAAATACGTCTTCCCCCTGGCCGCCATTGTATTTTTGGTCATCGGTCTGATCCTGATGGGTGTCGCTACACCCACCGAATCGGCGGCACTGGGCACGCTGGGCGCCTTCGTCCTGGCCGCACTCTACCGCGGCCTCAGTTGGACCATCGCCAAGGAGGCGCTGCTGTCGACACTGACCACCACCGTCATGATGTTCATGATCCTGACCGGCTCGACGGCCTTTTCCCAGCTTTTGGCCTTCAGCGGCGCCTCGGCCGGCTTGCTCGAATTCGCCACCTCCTTCGACGTCGCGCCCATCGTCGTGGTCATCATGATGCAGATCGTGCTGCTGGTGCTGGGCACCTTCATGGAGCCCTTGTCGATCATGATGCTGACGGTGCCGATCTACTTCCCGATCATCCAGTCGTTCGGCTATTCCTACCTCTGGTTCGGCGCGGTCATGCTGCTCAACATGCAAATGGCCAGCACCTCGCCGCCCTTCGGGCTCGGTCTCTTCGTCATGAAGGGGGTGGCGCCCGAAGGCACCACCATGGGCGACATCTATCGCGCCGCCCTTCCCTTCCTGGGTTGCGACCTAATCGCCATGGTGCTGATCATGACGGTGCCCGAACTGACGCTCTGGCTGCCCAGCGTCATGATCGATTAGGCGGCGGCCTTCGATTTCTATGTCGGTTGCGGCACGATCCGCATGTAGGGCACCGGCGCTTCCCAACCGTTCGGGAATTTTTCCCTGGCGGCCTCGTCGGACACCGTCGGCACGATGATCACATCCTCGCCCTGCTTCCAGTTCACCGGTGTCGCCACCTGATGTCTGGCCGTGAGCTGGCAGGAATCGACCAGCCGCAGCACTTCGTCGAAGTTGCGCCCGGTACTCATGGGATAGGTCAGCGTCGCCTTGATCCTTTTGTCAGGTCCGATAAGGAAGACCGAGCGCACGGTAGCGTTGTCGGCAGGCGTCCGACCCTCGGCGCTGTTGCCGGCGTCGCTCGGCAGCATGTCGTAGAGTTTGGCGACACTGAGATCCTGATCACCAATCAGCGGATAATTGACCGGTTGGCCCTGGACCTTCTCGATGTCCTTGGACCACTCCTCGTGGTTGCTGACCGGATCGACGCTGAGCCCGAGCACCTTGCAGCCGCGTTTCTCGAACTCCGGCTTCAGCCCCGCCATGTAGCCGAGTTCGGTCGTGCAGACCGGCGTAAAATCCTTTGGGTGCGAAAACAGAACAGCCCAGCCGTCGCCGATCCAGTCATGCAGGCTAATGGTTCCATCCGTCGATTCGGCGGTGAAATCCGGTGCCTCGTCGTTGATACGCAACGCCATGATTAACCCCCTGTCCTTGTCGAAGTGACGTGGGCAGAGAGGTAGATTGATCGCCGCCCGCGACAAGCCGCAGAGCGTCTGCACCGGCTGCGATTCTCTCGGCAAAAAAAGTGGGGAAAAATTGGGGAAAATTAGGGACAGGGACCACTTAATGAAAACAGAAAAACTCCCCCACCCTTCCCTCCCCCTCTCAGGGGGAGGGTGCTAGGCTTGCAGGGTCTCGTATTTGGCCTGCAACTCGTCGGGGGTTTCGGGAAATTCAGGATGGGCTTCGATGCAGTCGGCGGGGCACACCAGCTGACACTGAGGCTCTTCTTCGTGGCCGACGCATTCGGTGCACTTGAAAGCGTCGATGACGTAAATCATCTCGCCCATGCTGATGGCCTCGTTGGGGCAGGGCTCGACGCAAGCGTCGCAGTTGGTGCAGTCGTCCGTGATCATCAAAGCCATGATCGGTATTCCTTGCTGAGCTAGAAATTTACGAAGCTTTGTCGAGCTGACCGATCTCGGCCAGCTTGCGGTGGCGGAACTCGCCCCAGATGGCGGCGCCGATGGCTCCGGCATAAATCGAATCGGGGTGACTGATGACCTCGCTCTTGACCTTTTGCTCCGCCATCTGCTCTTCCATGGCAGCCACCAGTCCACCGTCCTGGGCCAATCCGCCACTCAACAGCACCCGGCCTTCGGTGGCCTTGCTGGCTTTCAGCAACTTGACCAGCCGGCCGGCCATGGAGACGTGGATACCTTTGAGGATATTGGCGGTCGAGATGTTGCGCGAGACCATGTTGATGACGTCGGTTTCAGCCAACACGGCACAGATGCTGGAGACCACCTCGGGGTCGTCGGCCTGCTGACTAAGCTCGCCCACCTCGTCGACCGAGACGCCTAAGTAGCGGGCGATGTTCTCGAGGAACTGGCCCGAACCCGAGGCGCACTGGCTGGTCATGCGGTAGCTCAGCACCTTGCCCCTGCCATCGATGTTGATGGCCCGGCCGTGCAAGGCACCGATGTCGAGCACCGCCTTGAGATCGCTCTCCAAAAAGACAGCGCCGCGGGCGTGGGTGGTCATGGAATAGAAGTGGCCGGTGCGGAAGTCCACGTTCTCGCCCTCTCCCGTGGTGCCCACGTAGGCCACGTCGTCGGCCGCCACGCCGGCCTCTGAAAGCACTGCGTGGTACCCCTCTTCGGCCAGCTTGTTGGGGTCACGCTGGCGGATGCGGTCGGCGCGCTTGGCCAAGAGCTTCATGTCGCCGCCGTCAATTTCGAAAAGGATGGATTTGACGGCGCCGGTGCCGATGTCGATGCCTGCGGTGATGGTCATCTCAATTCTCCATTGCCCGGCGGGCGAAGGTAGCGCCGCCCAAGGCGCCTGTATAGATCGATTCGGGATCGATGTTGATGCCGATGTCGCCGTAGTTCTCGGCCACCAGATCGCGCAGCGCATCTACCGCCGCGGTGTTGTTGGCGACGCCACCGGTCCAGGTGAACTGGTCGCGAATGCCGCCTGAGCGCGAAAGGATCGACATGGCGCGCAGCACGATGGCCCGATGCAGGCCGGAAAGAATATCCTCGCGGCGCTCGCCCAGCGCCAGCCGGTCACGCAACTCGGCGCCGGCAAAGACGGTGCAGGTCGAGTTGATGCGGATGGTGCGCGTTGCCTTCATGGCCAACGGGCCGAGCTCGTGCAGGCCCAGATTCATCTCGTCCGCAATGTACCCGAGGTACCGGCCGCAGCCGGCGGCGCAGCGGTCGTTCATCTGAAAGCTCTCGACGATGCCGTTGTCGTCCACCTGGATGGCCTTTGTGTCCTGACCGCCGATGTCGAGCACGGTGCGCGTGCCGGCGAACATCATGTGCGCGCCGAGCCCGTGGCAAAGAATTTCCGAGCGGATGTGCTCCTTGGGGAAGGGCAACGTGGCACGGCCGTAGCCGGTGCCGACGACGTAACGCTCTTCGAGGCTTGTGGCCAGCTCGCGTTCGACGTTGCCGCGCACCTCATCGGCTGCTGCCGCCAATTCAGGCATCTCGGCGAAGGTGCGATCGACCGCCCGCAGCACCTTGGCGTCGGTACCCTCGGTGTAGAGGCGGTTCTCGACTTCGATGATCGAGCGGTCGTAGATGTTGATCAGGGGATCGAAGGTCGTGCCCTGCTCGCGCGCCACCTCTTCACCAAGCGCCACGTAGCGGCTGCCGGCAACGTCGCGGAAGAAGTCCGACTTGCGCTTGGCACCGGCGGCGAACTGGTCGGGAGCGTCGGCCTCGAGGCGCTTGAAGAGCTCGTTGAGAACCTCCCGGACGGCGTCGCGGTTGCTGGCGAAACGGTCCAGATCGGTGGCTCGCAGACAAGTCTGGTGCAGGTCTTCGAGCTGCTCGAGGAACTGCTCGAGACGAAAGTTGCGGCTCACCGCGGTGATGAATTCTTCGAGCCGGCCGGTCAGAGCATCAAAGCCCTCGAGCGAGCGGCCAAAGAGGTTGAAGCGGGTGTCGATCATGGCCTCGTTCTTGGCCACCGCTGCGGCCGTGGCGTAATTCGAGCGCGAATTGGTGATACCGCGGCCGAGGACATTGTTGTTGTCGTCGACGATCACCGCCTTGGTGGTCGTCGAGCCGAGATCGATGCCGATGAAGCAGTCCATTTTTGCTCTCCCGTCCGCTAGGCGGCCATGCGCTTTTGGTTGATCATCTGGAAATAGCTCTCCAGCCGGTTCTTGAGGTTGGCGGCGGAGAAGTAACGCGGGTCCACGAGATCCGATTCGATGAAGGCGCCGGGCTTGCCGGTCTGGGCCTCGACCTCGCGCAGCAAAAGCAACTGGCCGGCCGAGAAGCTGTTGCAGCTCTTGATCGAATTGATCAGCAGGCCGTCGGCCTCGTAGTCATTGATGTACTTGGCCAGCATGTCGGCCCGGGCCGGCAAGTTGAGGTTGGTGTAGCAACCCAGGCAATAGTCGGCCAGGCTCTCGATGGGATTGACCGGGTCGTGGCGGAAGCCGCCTTCGTAAACGCCGCCGACCTTGGTGTAGCTCGAGGCCACGACAACGGCGCCTTCTTCGTAGAACATCTTCCAGAACTCGCGGAAGCTGGTCCAGTTGGGCGGCCCCTCGACGACCAGGCGATACTTTTCCTCGGTCAACTCGCCATCCGGCGTGATCGGCCCTTGGCCGGCATCGAGGCGCGCCTTCACCTCCTGGCGCAGCGTCTTGTAGTAGTCCGTCGCCCCCTCGGTGCCGCGGAAGGCGGTAAAAATGGGGCCGATGTAGTAGACGCCGCCGAAGTAGGAATCGATCGGCGAGGGTTTGTTCTTGGCGGTCTCCAGCACCCAGACCAGATCATCCTCGGCCTTGGCGGATTGCGCCATGTATTGGCGCAGCCGGTCGATGTCGAACTTGACGCCGCTTATGCGCTCGCAGGCCGGGATGACGTCTTCCTTGATCTGCTTGACGACGTAGTCGCGCATGTTNTNGGTGATNTNGCCGTNGNCCTGNTAGGGNANGTGCAGCATCACNGNNTCGGNGNCGNANTNNTCGCGCACCAGNTCGAACCACTTCATGAAGGTGAAGCAGCCGGTGTAGGAGAGCATCAAGAGGTCGGCCATGGGCAGGGGATCGCCGGTGGGTCCCAGGTTGCCCTTCATCATCATGCCGAGATCGGCTTTGACGTATGTGCAGACGTCCTCGGAGTGGCCGTGGCGCTCGGCCTCCATGATCATGGCGCCCGACTTTTTCATCATGCCGTTGCGCAAGGCGTTGGTTTCAGGCGTGTTGCTGATCATGTCGAAGCACATGAACAGCTCGTTTAGATTTCCCGGCACGAAGGTCGAGACGATCTTGCGCCCGGTCTCGCGGGAAGCGGCGAGATCACGGTAATTGCGCGCGATCATCTCCTTTTGCTTCCACATCGAGTCCTCTTTCTGGACTTCGGGCTGGGTCTTTTCGGCTTGAGCCATGTCACGCACTCCACAACTTGATGGAATCGGCAAAAGTGCCGGCCTGTTCACGGATGGGCTGCATCTGCCCCGAATTCTCGGCGTACTGGAAGGCGGTGAAGGGGATATCCGCCTCGGTCAGCTTGCGCGTCAGCATGGGCTGGTCCAAAAGCGCCGGATCGCAGAAGCTGGGGGCGGCGAAGACCACGCCCTCGGCCTTGTAGCGCTTGCAGATGTCGACCAGGAATTCCCCCTTGTCCTCGCCACGGGCGACGTACTTGGACGCGGTTTCGGCCGAGTGGTGCAAAAAGGCGTCTGAAAGGTTCTGCAGCGGATTGCCCTCCAGTGGCACATCGTCCAGCAGCCAGCGTGTAACCAGCAGCAGATCGTCGTCGACGATGTAGCAGCCGGCCATCTCGATCGACTTGATGAGGCCCAGCGGCGGCTGTTCGCAGAAAGTGCCCTGCAGCACCACCCGGCAATTGTCGCGCATCGGCCGGTCGGCGGCGTCGACCGCCACCAGGTAATCGCGCAGCATCTGGGTGTGCTCCTCGACCGGTAGCACCATGCCGGCCCGCATCAGCAGGTAGACCTCGAAGGTCGAGGCCTTCCAGGGTTGGGCCGCGCGATAGTCGTAGAGCTCCTGCATGACCTGGCGGTTTTCGTTGTAAAGGGCGATGGAGTTGCGGATCTCGTCGTCCGTTATCTCCTTGCCGCGCAACTTGGCCAGGCCGTTACGCAGCTCCTCCAGCTCATGCACGTAGTAGCTGCCACCGACGCCGTCGGAGTAGTTCTGAGGCACGTCGAAATAGCGCGCGTACTTGTCCTTGAACAACATCTTCCACATGCCNGANAGNTTGCGGATGACGTCGCAGATGGANGGGAACAGCATGCCGTCCAGGGCATCGAGCCGGCCGGTGATGCCGAGCTCGATGGTCGAGCGCGGGATGCGGCAGATGTAGCTCTGATAATAGGCGTCACCGTGGATGACTTCGAGCTGGTCGCCGCCGCCGACCACCCCCACCGGCAGCATGCCGGCAGCGTGGATGATCTCGCGCGGCACGTAGACCGGCATGTAGCCGATGGCCTTGCGATTCTCGCCGGCAGCTTTCCAGTCGCTGACGCAGGTGAAGTCCAGGTCNTCAAACAGCGCCTGGCAGCGTCCGATGATTTCGTTAACCGACATGGTTCAGCGATGCTCCCACTTGGGCTGACGCTTTTCGATGAAGGCATTGAGGCCTTCATTGCCGTCGTGCGTCGCCAATAGATCGTTCAAGTAAAGAACCTCGACGGCATCGAGTTTGGCTTTCAAGTCCTCGGCCTGGCCAATCGCTAGGGCCTTGGTTGCTACTTTGAGCGCCGCCGAGGAAAGTCCAGCCAGGTGCTTGTCGAAATAGGCCAGGGCGGCCTCGCCGGGGTCGCCGACGACGTCGTTGACCAAGCCCATGGCCTTGGCTTCGTCGGCCCGCAAGCTGCGGCCGGAGAGAAGAATGTCGGCGGCCTGGGCGCGTCCGACGCGGGCCGTCAGCAAACACGATGCGGCCGGCGCGAAAACCCCCAGCTTGATTTCCGGCTGTCCCAGCCGGGCATCGTCCGCGCAGAAGATCAGGTGCCCGGCCATGGCCACTTCGAGGCCCCCGCCCAGGCATTGGCCCTGCACAGCCACGATGATGGGCAGCGGGCAATCGGCCATGCGCAGCATCAGGGCGTGCAAGCCGGCCAGCATGGCCGGCGCCTGGTCGGGCATATGCTCCTCGACGCTGGCACCAAAGGAGAAGTTCGGCCCTTCGGCATCCAGCAGCACCGCGGCCAGACCCGCCTGGTCGCCATACTCCACCAGGGCCGCGTCCAGCGCCGCGATCATCTCGGCGTCGACGATGTTGGCCTTGGGCCGGTTCAGGCGCAGCCGCAGCAGCCGCCCTTCGCGGTCGAGCCAGACTTTGAGGGCGGGATCGCTCATCGGGAGGGCGGAATCGCTCATCGGGAGGGCGGAATCGCTCATCGGTCGTCCCGGCGGTTTTGCGGCATCAGGCTCTCGATCAGCTCGACCGACCACGGCGTACCCACGGCCAGGGCTTGGCGCAGCGCCACGAAGTCGGCCTCGCGATCGTCCTTGGTGCCTTCGTTGAAGGCGCGGAAGCCGGTGCGGGCTTCGTTCATCATGTTGAGCGCCAACCAGGCCCGCGAACCTTCCTTGTTGCGGTTCCAGGCATCGATCTTGGATTTGCGCAATTCCTCGACCGTCTTGATCATGCACTCGGGAAAGGTCAGCAGGATCTTCGAACACAGCGCCTCGACTTTTTCGTCGAGGGCAGACA
>NZDS01000017.1 GCA_002690215.1 Rhodospirillaceae bacterium
AGGGAGAAGGTTTGAGGCGCTAGCCCGCATTTCTCACCGGGTCACGACCCTTCGGGCGACGATGTCGCACCGACAGGGTGCGTCACGCTGCTTGCCCGATGTCCCACATCGCGCTACGCAGCGTTCCTACCCTGTCGGCGCGACAGCGCCGCGCAGGCCATGACCCGGTGATAAATGCGGGCTGGCACGAGGCCGGAAGAGGGCAAAGAGTGCGGGTGAGACCGCATTGCATCCAGGACAGGGCGGCATTGCAACCTCTGCATAGCGGCGGCTTTCCCCGCAACCCACCACGGCGCTATGATGCCGGCCGGATAAGCAAAGGAATTCTCATGCCGCTGCGCAGCGTTAGCCTCAACGACAAGTACACGGCCAAAACCGGCACCGTTTTTCTCACCGGCACCCAGGCGTTGGTTCGCCTGCCGCTGGTGCAGCGCCGCCGCGACCTGGCGGCCGGCCTCAACACGGGGGGCTTCATCTCTGGCTATCGCGGCTCACCGGTGGGGGCGGTCGATCGCGAGCTTTGGCGCATGGAAGCGTTGCTCGAGGAGCACCACGTCCATTTCCGCCCCGGCGTCAACGAAGACCTGGCCGCCACCAGCCTGTGGGGCAGCCAGCAGATCAACATCCACAAGGGCGGCAAGTACGACGGCGTCTTTGGCATCTGGTACGGCAAGGGCCCCGGCATCGACCGCTCGGGCGACGCCATGCGCCACGCCAATCTGGCTGGTACCGCGCGCCACGGCGGCGTGCTGGCGGTGGTCGGAGACGACCACGCGCTGAAATCCACCGACACGCCGGCGCATGGCGAACCCATCTTTATGCACCTGATGATGCCGGTGCTTTATCCCGCCGACATCACCGACATGCTGGAGTTCGGTCTCAAAGGCTGGGCCATGTCGCGCTACACCGGCTCGTGGATCGGCTTCAAGGTGCTGGCCGATTTGATGGACAGCTCGGGCACCGTCGACCTGGCCGTCGAGCAGAGCCAAATCGTGCTGCCCGAGCCGGCGCTCAATCCTGAGGACGTGGAAATATGTTGGCCCGCCCCCTGGCTGCAGAGCGAGGAACGGCAGAACGACCTCAAGTTGCCCGGCGCCATCGCTTTCGCCCGGGCCAACGCCATCAACCGGGTGGCCATTGCTGCGCCTAAGCCGCGCCTCGGCATCATCGCCGCAGGCAAGTCCTACCTCGACGTGCGCCGGGCGCTACGCGATCTCGGCATCGACGACGCCATGGCGGCCGAGGCCGGCGTCAGCGTGCTCAAGATCGGCATGCCCTGGCCGCTGGACCTGGATCTCGTGCGCGACTTCGCCGATGGTTTGGAAGAGGTTCTGGTGGTCGAGGAAAAGCGCCGCCTGATGGAAGTCCAGGTGCGCGACGCGCTCTACGAGCTGCCCGACGCCCGCCGGCCCCGGGTCACCGGGCGGCGCGATAGCGAAGGCAATATGCTGATGAGCCCCAACAGCGAAGTCAGCACCGACCGCGTGGCGGAAGTCGTAGCGGGCCGCCTCAAGCCCTTTCTCGACTGCGAATCCATGCAACAGCGTTTGGAGTTCCTGACCGAGAAGGCACGGCCTCTCAATACGCCGCCCACCGGTATCAAGCGCACTGCCTTTTTCTGCTCCGGCTGCCCGCATGCCAGTTCGACCAAGATCCCCGAGGGCAGCCGTGCCATGGCCGGTGTGGGTTGCCACTACATGACTGTGATGCGCGACGACTGCACGTCTTTGCCCACTCACATGGGCGGCGAAGGAGCGCCCTGGATCGGCCAGGCACCTTTCTCTGACGTGCCGCACATCTTCGCCAACGTCGGCGAAGGCACCTACTACCATTCGGCCTCGCTGGCCATCCGGGCGTGCATCGCTGCCGAGGTCAACATCACCTTCAAGATCCTTTTCAACGACGCCACCGCCATGACCGGTGGCCAGCCCATCGACGGCCCCATTTCAGTGCCGATGATTACCAACCAGATGCGGGCCGAGGGCGTCGAGCGCATCTTCGTGGTGGCCGAGGATCCCTCGCGCTACGGCAGCAACGCCGGCTTCGCCAGCGGCACTCAGGTGCGCCACCGCGACGAGCTCGATGATGTGCAGCGCGAACTGCGTCAGGTGCCCGGGGTTTCGGTACTGGTCTACGACCAGGTCTGTGCCGCCGAAAAGCGCCGGCGACGCAAGCGCGGCACCTATCCCGACCCGGCCAAGCGCATCTTCATCAACCCCGACGTCTGCGACGGCTGCGGCGACTGCCACACCCTCTCCAACTGCCTCTCGGTGGTACCCGTGGACACACCGCTGGGGCGCCGCCGGGTGATCGATCAGTCGGGCTGCAACAAGGACTACACCTGCGCCAAAGGCGGCTGCCCGAGCTTCGTCGTGGTCAAGGGGGGTGGCTTGCGCAAGCGCCTGCCGCGCGTTGCCGATATCCCGGCCGAGCTGCCGGCGCCCGAGATGCCGGCGCTCGACGGCGGACGCCCGTGGGGCATGTTCATCACCGGCGTCGGCGGCACCGGCGTGGTCACCATAGGTGCCCTAATGGGCATGGCCGCCCACCTTGAGGGCAAGGCGGCTTCCATCGTCGATTCGCTGGGCATGTCGCAGAAAGGCGGTGCCGTGGTCAGCCACGTGCAGTTCGCCGCGCGCCGCGAGGATATCGTGGCGACGCGCCTCAACGCCGGCGCCGCCGACGTGCTGCTGGGCTGCGACCTCTTGGTAGCGGCCGAGCCGGCCTCGCTGGCACCCTTGGACCCAAAGCGCTCGCGGGCCCTGGTCAACAGCCGCCGCACCATCACCGGCGCCTTCACGGTCAACCCGGACCTCGATTTTCCGACGGAGATCTCGAAGCAGGCGATCCGTGAGGCGGTGGGCGCCGAGCGTAGCGAATTCCTCGACGCCACCGGCATTGCCGAGGCCTTGGTGGGCAACGCCATCGCCGGCAACATCTTCATGTTAGGCTATGCCTGGCAGCAAGGCCTGGTGCCGCTGGGCGAGGAGGCATTGCTCAAGGCCATCGAAATCAACGGCGTCTCAGTGGCGGAAAATCAACTCACCTTCCGGCTCGGCCGTTGGGCCGCCGTCGACCGTGAGACCGTCGAGCGCCTGGCCGGCCCCGAAGCCACAGGGGAATACACAACGGAGGCTGAGGGCGAGGAAATAGCGCCGGAGACCCTGGAGCAGACCATGGCGCGCCTGAGCCGCCACCTCACGGCCTACCAGGATGCCGACTATGCTGCCCGCCACGCCAATCTGGTGGCCCGCACCCAGGCCACCGAGAGCAGCAAGGCCAAGGGCCGCAGCGGCCTCGCCGAGGCGGTGGCGCGGGGCTACTTCAAATTACTGGCCATCAAGGACGAATACGAGGTAGCCAGGCTTTATTCCGACCCCGCCTTCCGGGAGCGCATCGCTGCCACCTTCGAAGGTGTCGAGCGCCTGGAGGTGCTGCTGGCGCCGCCGCTCATCTCGCGCCCCGACCCCAAGACCGGTAAGCTGAGAAAGCGGGCTTATGGCCCCTGGGTGTTCGGCCTCTTCCGGCTGCTGGCAAGCCTTAAAGGGCTGCGCGGCGGGCCCTGGGACATCTTCGGCCGCAGCGCCGAGCGACGCGCCGAGCGGGCCTTGATCGGGGACTACGAGGAAACCGTGTCGGCATTGCTGGAAAAGCTCGACCAGGACAACCACGCTCTGGCAGTCGAAATAGCGGCGCTCCCCGATCAGATCCGCGGCTACGGCCCGGTCAAGGAACGAAACCGGGTGCAGACGCTGGCCCAGCGCGACATCTTGCTGGAGCGCTTCAAGAGCGATCAGCTTGGCGCCAGCGCTGCGGAATAGTTTTCCACTCAGACGCCAGTCAAACCCCGACCCCCCGGTGAGAATTGCCGGCTCGGCCAACGGACGGAGCGCCATGACCCCGCAAGACCTGAGACGCCATTTCCCCGCCCTCGAAGACAAGGCCTACATGAATTGGGCCTCCATCGGCCTGATCCCGGGACCGGCGGTGGCGGCCGGCAGTGCCGCGCTGGCCGCCCAGGCGGAGTTGGGCGATGGCATCATCACCGACGCCAAGCCGACGCTGGAGCGCCTGCGCCAACGCTCGGCCCGGCTGATCGGCGCCGATCCCGGTGAAGTCGCCTTTTTGCGCAACACCGTCGAGGGCGTCAGCACCATCGCCAGCGGCTTTCCCTGGCGCTCGGGCGACAACGTTTTGGTCGGCACAGTCGAGTTTCCTGCCAACGTCTATCCTTGGCTGCACGCTCAGCGCAAAGGCATGGAAGTGCGCTTCGTCGAACCCTCGGAAGGGGCTTTGTCAGTGGACGATTTCGCCGCCGCTGCCGACGAACATACACGTATGATCGCCGTCAGCGCCGTGCAGTTCACCAACGGCTACCGTATCGACCTGGGGGCGCTCTCCGAATTCTGTCAGGAACGCGATATTCGCCTGGCCGTGGATTCGATCCAGGCCCTGGCCATCGCACCCTTCGACGTCTCCGAGACGCCCATCGACTACATGGCCGCGGGAGTCCACAAGTGGCTCTGCGGGCCGGTCGGCTTCGGGTTTTTCTACGTTCGCCAGGACCGCTTGGACGAGCTCGAGCTCAACGAGGTGGGCCACGGTAGCCACGTCCGGCCAGGCGATTCGTGGACCGAATACGATTGGCCGCTTCGCGAAGACGCCGGCCGCTTCGAAGCCGGCGCGCTCAGTTTTGCCCACGCCGCAGCGTGCGATGCGGCGCTGGAGCTTTTCGAGGAAACCGGTGTGGCCACCATCCACGGCCACGCCACCGGCCTTGCCCAGCTCCTGATCGAGGGTTTGCAGAGTGAGGGCTACAGGCCGCTTTTGCCCCAGCCCGCCAGCCAGGCCGCCGGCATCGTCACCTTCAAGAGCGAACGCCATTCGCCCGAGAGCATCGAAGAACGGCTGCGCGATGCCGGCATCTTCATCTCGCTGCGCGAAGGCGCCGTGCGCATCTCGATCCACGGTGCCAACACCTCTGACGAGATCGACGCCCTGATTGCCGCGCTGCCGTAGGATAGGCAAGGACAGGTACTTTTCACTCCTCGGATACCTGTCCGCCTATTTAAGGCAACCGAACCCGAGTCGGAGCTCAGGTAAACCATTCGGCCTGATCGCGGCGGAAGAGCTCACGGATATGCTCGATGACGGCGCGCGTGCGCACGCCCTGATTGGTCTCTTCATGCGAGATCAGCCAGATCTCGGTCTGCATGTCGAGCTCTATCGGCACCGCCAGCAGATCGGGGAAGATCTTCGGCGTATAGGTGGGATGCATGCCGATGCCCAGGCCGGCGGAAATTGCACGCTGGTAGGCATAGGAAGAATTGGTGCGGTAGACCACATGTTCGTGACGGCTGGCGATGTCGCGCCAGGGCCCCAACGACGAGGCGGCGTGATAGCCGGTGTGGTCGATCAGGCGGTGCTGGAAAAGCTCATCGATGCTTTGGGGCAGGCCGAAGAGGCTCTCGTAGGCCGGCGCCGCATAAAGTGCGAAGCGCATCACCCCCATGCGCTGGACTACGATTTGAGGCGCCTCCGGCCGCACCAGGCGAATCGCCACGTCGGCCTCACGGGTGCCGAGATCGAGCGGCTGGTCGCCGCTGATCACTTCGAGCAGGATGCCGGGGTGCGCAAGCTGGAAATCCAAGAGCTGCGGGGTCAGCCAGCCCGACGCCAAACCTTCGGTGACGGCGATGCGGACAATGCCGGCCATCTCGCCGTCGATACCTGAGAGGCGGCGCTCGATGGTAGCGGCGGCGGCGGCCATCCGGCCGGCCTGCTCCGACATGCCACGCGCCGCCGGCGTCGGCCGCATGCCCTTGCCATGGCGGTCGAAGAGTTTGGCGCCGAGCCGCTTTTCCATCTCCGCCAGGCGCCGGCCGACGGTGGTCTGGTCGACTCTGAGACGTTCTCCGGCGCCGCTGAAGCTGCCGGACTCAAGCACGGCAAGAAAAAAGCGGACGTCGTCCCAGTTGTTCAGCTCGTTGTGCAATCTGCGTTTTTGCATATTTGCTCTGCGCGATTGGGTATTCCATTAACGACCAATACTAACGTCTCATACCTCTTAGCCGGAGGAAAGCCCTGAAGTAGAACCAGTCCGAACAGTTGGCCTAACACAATGCGCCTCATTATTGCGAATTATTACAGCCCATCTACTCGCATAGCGATATGCATGGGTGCATTGATGTATGTCTCATAAGCCTTTGCCCATGGCGCCTGGAGCAATCCTGCACTGATAGGCACGGCGCTTTTCGTCTCTGCGTTCTTGACCACCTTCGCCAGGCTCAGCAGCCGCATAGAGGAATGGGCGAATGCCTTGACGGCCCGCATCAGCGTCGGCCGCCTGGCTCGCTTCGCCGCCCAATTCGCGTTCAACTGGGCTGGCCTGGCGGTGCTGGTGCAAGGTGGTGCCATTCGTGCCGAGGGCATTGCCACGGTGGGCGGCTTGTTGGGTGCCGCTGTGATCACCACCCTGGCCTCGCAGGGCGCCCAATATTTCGGCGTCTTTCTCTTTCAACGCCGCATTGGAGATTACTACCTCAATGTTCTCATCGGGCTCTCGGCCAACGTCATGGTGACGGCATTGGCAACAGCGGGGCTCAGCGTGGCGCGCGAGGTCTTCCTGGTCAGCGGCATCGGCTTCGGCATCGTCATCTTCGGCCTGGGACTGTTGTCGGACCTGCGTTCGCACTTCTTCCCGCGCCGCGGCATCGGCATCTTTTTCGGCACCTTCAATCCCTTCCACAACTCACACCTGGAACTCATACGCCGGGCCCTGGACGAGCGCCGATTGGAAAAGGTTATCGTCCACCCCACCGGCGTGCCCTGGCTACATGTCAGAGCGCTGAATCGCGGCGAAATCCGCGTCGCCTGCCAGGAAAACGGTTTCCAGATCTACGAGACCACCGATCGGGCCGACATCCACGCCGACTACTTTCCCACCGGCAATGCCTTTTTGGCCCCCGAGACGCGTTGGCACTTGATCCGCCTGGCGGTCGAGGAGGCGGGCCTGAGTGATCGTGTCGAGGTTGCCTACATGGCCGATACCTACGCCGAAAAAGGCTTCTTCGGTGTCGTCGCGAAAATCCGCCGGGCTCACCCCGGGGTGCCGCTGCACGGCTTGCACGGCAGCGATGCCGGCGGCATGCATGCCCGCCTGATCATGGACGAATGCGGTTGGATTTATCCCATACCCTTCCTGCGCCGCAACGGCGTCTCGGCCACCGCCATCCGCGAAGGCCAAAAGGGCCTGACCGCCACTGCCGTGGCCCAGGCATTGGAGCAAATCGCTGCCGGAGCCGGTGAAATCCAGGTGCAGATCGGCCCCAGTGAAGACTTGCGCAAGTACCAGAACCAGGGAGGCTCACTTGTACCCCTCGTCTGAGACCGCTGCCATGACCGCCCCCATCGGCGCCCTTCTCGAAGCTCCTGTGGCCCCCGCCATCAGCGCCAACATTGTGCGTGACGCCGAAGAGCTGATGCAGACCTTCGCCGTGCGTTCAGCGGTCTACATGGCGGAACAGGATTGCCCCTACGAGGAGGAATTCGACGGCAATGATTACACCTCGACCCACATCCTGGGTCGCGTCGACGGCCAGCCGGCAGGCTGCCTCAGGCTGCGTTGGTTCGCCGGCTTCGCCAAAGCCGAGCGCATGACGGTGATGCGCAGCTACCGCGGCAGCGGCGTCGCCGTGAGGATCCTGGATGAAGGCTTCGAGCTCTGTCGCCGCAAGGGCTATAGCAAGGTCCACGTGCACGCCCAGCGCCGCCTGGTACCGCATTGGCAAAAGGCCGGATTCCAACCCGTGAGCAATCAAATCTTTCATTTTTCCGACCACGAATACGTCTCCATGGTGATCGAACTGGCAACCTGCAAGCAGGTCCTTGACCAAGACAGCGATCCCATGCTGCTGTTGCGCCCCGAAGGGGACTTCGACCGCCCCGGCATTCTCGAGCGTTCCGCTGAACGTCTGCCGACCAATCCCGCGGGATGATACAGAAGGTTACAGAAGGTTACAGAAGGTTAAGGCATGACCAGATACTACAGCCGACCAGGCCAGACGCCGTTGCTGGTGGCCCTCGACATCCAACGTGAGTACGTCACTCCGGGTCGGCCTCTGCATCTGCGCGGCATCGAGCCGGCGCTGGAGAATTGCCGCCGCTTGCTGGCTCATGCCCGGGCCCACAATTGGCCGGTAGCCCATGTGCGACACGTGCAGGACAGCCACGTCTTCAACGCCAGCATGGAATGGTCACGATTCGTCAAGGGCTTCGAGCCGCTGGCTCACGAAATGGTTTTTTCAAAGGATAATCTTTCATGCTATTCTACCCCTGAGTTTGTCCGCATGATGGATAGCGCCGTTCACAATCAGATCTATTTGATGGGATTCGAGGCTCAGGCCTGCTGCCTCTCGACTCTCGTCGATGCCTTTCACCGCGGCCATTCTCTGGCCTATGTTGCCGACGCATCGCTGGCCCGGCGCACCGCTCTGGGCGACGAACAGGAAAGCTTTCGCTGGGTGCTTGAAGTGATCTCGATTTACGCACCCGCCCTCACCACCGACGAAGTATTGGCGGCCGAAGGCGGGCACGCTGCCGCCCACTCCTTGCTCCCAACCCGCCCTGTTTCCGGAATTTCACGAGGTATTCCCCATGACCACCACTGACGACGACCGGGATCTCGACAGCATCGGATCCCTGACGATCGCCGAGGTGACGCAGAATCTTTTCTTGCTGCACTACGAATCCCAGAGGATGGGTCACGAAGAATTGACCCATTTCCTCGAGGTGGCAGCCCAAGTGGCCGAAGATCTGGCACATGCCGAGCTATTGCCGGCCCAGGCAACACCGATGCAGGCGCCGAGGACGCTGCAATAGGTCCTAAACGACCAACAATTTCTTCCGGTTGGACGGGAATTTGCAGCGAGCACTTGAAATCCAACCGTTTCTGTGCGATTCGAGAGGTAGCACACCCATCACTTGTGGAACCTCCGGATGGCAAAAAACCCTCACCCCGTCGACATTCACGTCGGCAGTCGAGTCCGGCTGCGCCGGACCCTCCTTGGCATGAGCCAGGAAAAGCTTGGCAACGCGGTCAGCCTGACCTTTCAACAAATCCAAAAATACGAGCGCGGTGCCAACCGCATCGGCTCGAGCCGGCTCTTCCAGTTCAGCCAGATCCTCAACGTCCCCGTCAGCTTCTTCTTCGACGACATGCCGGCCGAAGTCGGTCCGGTACCGCGTGAGATCGACGACGCAAACGCTGGCGCCGACGAAGAAACACGCTACACCCGGCGCGAGACCCTCGAGCTGGTCCGAGCCTATTACCAGATCAAGGATCGCCGGCTGAGAAAAATGCTGCGCGAGACCGTGCAGGCGCTGGCCAAGGCCGACAAGAGCGAATAGAAACGCCGCCGGGCGGTGTCCGGCGAGCCTCTAGACTAAGCCAAAAAAGCGGCAGCGCGCGCCGGCGCGCTGCCTCTGCTTTTTTTTGGCTTGCTAGAGCACTTTCCGACCATACGCGGTCATTCTGTTGCCCTGCAGGGCGGCAGCCCGCTAGGCGCGACCGATCTCCCGATGTGGGACATCGGGAGTTCGGGCGCAACGACGCGGATGCCCGCTGCAGGGCAACCCGCAGAGGCGGAGCCCTTTTGATCCGAGGCGGCGTCGGTGGCCTTGCGTGTAGTCCCACTACACGCTACGCCCACCTCCTACCCTCGGATCAAAATGGCTCCGCCAGAATGACCGCGTATGGTCGGAAAGTGCTCTAGTCTGTTGCCACCAAACCGGCCGGTACGTCGACGCCACGTTCGCGATAATATTTGGCGGCACCGGGGTGCAGCGGCATGTTCATCTCCGCCAACGCCGTCTCGAAAGCGATGGCCTTTAGCCAAGGCGCCACGGCGTGGACCTCTGCCAGGTTTTCCCAAAAGGCCTTGGTCATGCGGTACATGACGTCTGTGGACATTCCCTGACGGGTGCCCACGCCGACCCAGGCGCCGATCGACTTGACGCTATCGCCGTTGGTCTGATTCTTGCCGTAGGTGCCGGGCGCGATGCTGCCGATGGTACGGCCGGGCAGCTTCATGGTCTTGGACAGTATCGGATTCTTGAAATCGGCATCGCTGAGGCCGAGGATGCGGATCTTGTTGCCCAACGCCACCTGGCTGATCACCGGACTGGGAGCGTTCGTGGGATTGATGTAGACGTCGAACTGGCGGTCCTGAAAGGCCTGCGAAGCCGCCCCCCAGCCCATGGTGATGGCCTCGAAATCCCGGCCCGCTTTGTAGCCGGTGGCGCCCTCGACCAGCGAAGTGGCGATGACCCGGGCGGCCCCGGCCGGCGGCCCCAGGTAGACTTTCTTGCCCTTGACGTCGGCCAGCGACTTGATACCCGAATCCTCGTAGACCACGACATGATAGACGCCGATCGGGAAGTTGAAGATGGCGCGCAGGTTCTTGGCCAGCTTGGGCGCGTCCTTCATCTTTTTGTACATGGCCAGATTCTTGGTCATGAAGTGATGCACCGAAGGCGCCGACATGAAGAAATCGATCTTGCCTTTGGCCGCATCGACGGCGTGACGAGTAGCAGCACCGGTGGCGTTGACCTGGATCTCGACGCCCTCGACGTGCTGGTTGATGACCTTGGCGAAGGCCGTCATGACCACGTAGGGCGTACTGCCCGGACCCAGCGTCGACATTTTGTAGAAGTCTTTGGCGGTCGCCCCAGTGCCCCCCAACGTGGCCAACGCCAGCACCGTCAGAGCCCCCAGAACCATCTTTGTCTTGCTCATCATCGCCTCCCGATCTGTTTTTCTAGTCTTTGCGGACACCCTTCCAATGGATCACGAGCAGCCCGCATCCCAGGATAAATCCCACCATTTCGGTTGGCAAACCAGAGATCAGGGCGCTCAGCCCAAAGGTTAGCCGGAGCAGGCGTTCAGGAAGCCCGAGCGGGCCCCGATCAACGCCCGCCAAGGCCGTCGAAAACAGCCAGATTGCCACTATCAGGCGGCTCAGCACCCAAAGGAAGGCCAGGGCGTCGAAGTCCCCGACCAAGGTCAGCGCCGGGTTGTAAGCCAGCACGAAGGGAATGACAAAACCGATCACCGCCAGGCGCACGGCAACCACCGAGGTGGCCATGGGATTGCCACCCGAGATCGGCGCCGCGGCATAGGCCGCAATGGCCACCGGTGGCGTGATCGAGCTCAAGACCCCGAAATAGAGCACGAAAAGGTGCGTCTCCAGCAGCGGCACGCCAAGGTTTTGGATGGCTGGCCCCATGATCAGCACGATGATCAAATAGGCCGGCACCGTCGGCATGCCCATACCCAGCACCAGACATCCCAGCGCCATCAACACGAGCGCGATGAACAGGCTGTCGCCGGCGAACGAAAGGATCAGGGTCGAGAAGCGGATGCCCAGCCCGGTCAGGTTCATGACCCCGATCATGATGCCGATCATGGCCACCGCCACCATCAAGCGCGCCGCCGCCTCGCCGGCTTTGGATAGCGTCGCCACCAGGCGCCCCGGTGCCTGCCGCACTTCGGGATTCATGAAACCCAGCGCCAGTCCTGTCACGGTGGCCCAGAAACCGGCCAGCGCCGCCGAGCGGCCGGCGATCAGCACGCCGAGGATGACGGCGATGGGGATGACGAAGCTCAGCGATAGCCAATAGTCGCGGCGCCCCAGTTCCTCGCGCTCGGCCTTGGGGATGGGCTGGATGCCGAGCCGCGTGGCCTCTACCGAAACGGCGGCGAAGAGGCTGACGTAATAGAGCAGCGCCGGCACCAGGGCAGCAGCACAGATGGTCAAATAGGGTATCCCCGTGACGTCGGCCATCATGAAGGCCACGGCGCCCATAACCGGCGGCATGAACTGGCCGCCCGAGGAGGCCGCGGCCTCTACGGCGCCGGCAAAAACAGGGCCGAAGCCGCGCTTGCGGATCATCGGGATGGTAAAGACACCGGTACCCACGACGTTGCCGGCAACGCTGCCCGAGACGGTGCCAAACAGCGCGCTCGCGACCACCGCTGCGTGGGCCGGGCCGCCGCGCATGCCGCCGGTCAGGCTGAAGGCGAACTTGAGCAGCACTTGGCCGGCGCCAGTGCCTTCCAGCACCACGCCGAAGACGATGAAAATCATGATCAGGCTGACCACCACCGAGACCGGCCGGCCGAAGACACCGTCGAAGGAATACCAGAGCGTACGCAGCGTCTCCTCGCCATCGAAGCCGGCATGGCTGAAGATCCACGGCAACTCCGCGCCGAACAGGCAATATCCGATGGCCACCAGGCCAAAGATCACCAGCGGTAGACCAAACAACCGCCGGGTAAGTTCGAGGATGACGACAAGGCCGCCGGCCGCAACCCACTGGTCGAGACGGTTGAACTCGTAGAGGCCTCCTTCGAGTTCCTCGTGGATGCGGAAGAACCAGGCCGTGGCCAGGGCGATGGTGAGAAAGAGCACGATATCTATGGCAGTGCCAACAAGGCGGGCGCTACGACTGCCGGCCTGGCCCGCCAGCGGCACCGCCAGGATCACCAGCATGGCCGAGACGCCGACCGTCACGGTGCGCTGATAGATCTCGTCGATGAGGCCGAAGCCGGCGGTGTAGAAGGCCACGAGCGAGATGCCGAGGCCGATCGTCCAGCGCAGCGCTGCCAGTGCCCTCACGCGCCACCAGCCCTCAGAAAATCGAGATCGCAACCCTCGGGCGCCTGCAGCACGTGATCAAAGTGGAGCCGCCGATAGCCGCGGCCGGGTGGCGCCGGTGGTGGTGGCAGGGCGGCACGGCGGACGGACAGTTCAGCCTCGTCAACCAGCAAATCGAGCCGCCGATCGGCAACGCTGAGACGGATGCGATCGCCTTGGCGGACCAGTGCCAACGGCCCGCCGGCAGCCGCCTCTGGCGCGATGTGCAGCACCACGGTGCCGTAGGCGGTGCCGCTCATGCGGGCGTCAGATAGCCTGACCATGTCCTTGACCCCGGCCCGAGCCAATTTGGCCGGGATGGGTAGATAGCCGGCTTCGGGCATGGCGGCGGTGCTTTTGGGCCCGGCGTTCTGCAGCACCAGGAAATCGTTGGGCTCGACGTCTAGGTCGGGATCGTCGATGCGCGCCGCCAGGTCGTCGAGCGACGAGAAGACAACGGCCCGGCCTTCGCTCTCGAACAGCCTGTCATCAGCGGCAGAGCGTTTGAGGATGGCGCCATCGGGAGCCAACGAGCCCTTGAGCGCAACCAGGCCGCCCCTCTCCGCCACCGGCATCTCACGTCGGCGCACCACCTGGCCGTCGCCGAACGTGCGCTCTGCCAGTCGCTCAGCCAGGGTGACGCCGGTAACACTGCGCGCACTGCCGTCGAGATCGTCCGCCAGCTCGCCCAGCACCGGCCCCAAACCTCCGGCGGCAAAAAGATCCTCCATATAGTGCTCGCCCGTGGGCTTGAGATCGACCAGCACCGGGGTGATTTCGCTGAGCTCGTTGAGGCGCTCCAGCGACACCCGAATGCCGAGGCGGCCGGCCACGGCGCTAAGGTGAATGATGGCGTTGGTCGAACCACCCAGCGCCAGCAGCACTCGTAGGGCGTTGTCGACTGCCGCCGGGGTGACGATGTGGCTGGGCCTTAGATCCTCGGCAGCCAGCGCCACGGCACGGGCGCCCGAGACCTCGGCGGCCCGCAGACGGTCGGCGTGCACAGCCGGAATGGTGGCGGTTCCCGGCAGCATCATGCCCAGCGTCTCGGCCAGGCAGGCCATGGTACTGGCGGTGCCCATGACGGCACAGGTGCCGGCCGTGGTCACCAGCCCGTCCTCGACCTCACGGATCTGCTGCGGCGAAATCTCGCCGGCCCGGTAGCGCGCCCACCAGCCGCGGCAGTCGGTGCAGGCGCCCAAGCGCTCACCTTGGTAACGGCTGGTCATCATGGGGCCGGTGACCACCAGGATGGCCGGCAGGTCGGCCGAGGCGGCGCCCATCAGCAGCGCCGGTACGGTCTTGTCGCAGCCCCCAACCAACACCACGGCATCCATGGGCTGGGCCGAGATCATCTCCTCCACGTCCATGGCCATGAGGTTGCGGTAGAGCATGCTGGTAGGATGCAAGAAGACCTCGCCCAGCGAGCTCACGGGAAAGGGCAGCGGCAGGCCACCGGCCGCCACGACGCCGCGCGATATGGCCTCGATCAGCTCGGGTACGCCGCGATGGCAATTGTTGAAGCCGGACGCGGTGTTGCTGATGCCAACGATGGGCCGGCTCAACATGTCATGGGAATAGCCCATCGACTTGGCGAACGAGCGTCTGAGATAGAGAGCGAAGTCGGCATCGCCGTAGTGCGTCAGCCGGCGCGCCAGCCCGTGTTTTCGCTCGTCCGTCATGGAAGCCCCCTCGCCTCCCCAAACCTAGCAGGCTGTTCGGTCGAAGGGGGACAAACTGCTAACAGGTGGGAATCTCCGGCGTGCCGTAAAGCGTGACGCCGTCGATGCGGATTTCGACGTCGAGCAGATAGCGCTCGAAGGCCGCCGGATCGATATCGATGCCCAGCCCCGGCGCCTCTGGCGCCCGCACGGAGCCGTCGGCGGCGCGCTCGATGCGGTTCTTGGTCACCGCCCGGGCCACGGACTTGTTCTCCACCGGATATTCGCAAAGCTCGTCGTCGGCGCGCCCGGCAAAGGGCTGCATCGAGGCGCTGAGGGCCAGGTGCGAATTGAAGGTGTGGTTGACGAAGGTGACGCCACGGGCCTGGGCATAATCGGCTACCCACTTGGCGTCGGAAATCCCCATACGGCCGGCGTCGATTTGGATGAAGCCGATACCGGCATAGTCGATCATGTGCTTGGCCATGTAGGTGTTGTGGGCGCCCTCGCCGCCGGCCGTCTTGACCGTGCCGCCGGCCGCCGAGAGCCGGCTGTATTCCTCCAAGGCGGCCGAGACGAAGGGTTCCTCGAACCAGGTGGCGCGGGCTTCTTGCAAGGCCGGCAGGCGGGCCGCCGCGGCCTCGTAATCGTCGACCCAGACGGTGCCGGCATCGACCAGCAGAATGCCGTCCTCACCCAGCCCTTCGCGGGCGGCGGCCAAATGATCGGCGTCCACTTCCACGCTGCCATGGCCGAAGGGGCCCCAGCCGAACTTGGCGGCGCGGAAGCCCTGATCGCGCCGCGCCCGGCCCTTCTCCAGGGTCTCTGCCGGGGTATCGCCAAAAAGCTGCGAGGCATAGGGCGTCTTGGCTGTGGCCTGGTCGTAGCCCAGCAGCGACCACACCGGCTCGCCGCGGCGCCGGCCGAGCAGGTCCCAAAGCGCCGAATCGATGCCGGCCAGGGTGTGGGAATGTTGCAGCACGTCCATGCTGCGGGCGCGCACTTCGCGGTTGATGGCGGAGATATCGGCGGGCTCGTCGAGCTTTCGCCCCAGCACCGGGGTGGCGATGGGATGGCAGGAAAGGTGCGACATGGGGGCCACGAAGCTGGCGATGGTGGTCAGCGGCGAGGCATCGCATTCTCCCCAGCCGACCTCACCGCCAGCACTGACGCGAGCCAGGATGACATCCTGGCTGTTGTCCGAGATGTCCTGCACCTCGGGCATGCGGAGATAGAAGAAATCGACGGATTCGATCTTGCTCATATGATTCTCACCTATGAAAACCAGTTGGCGGCGTGGTCGCTGTCGACGGCGTAGCGCACGAGCGCCGCCTCGTCGAGCTCGATGCCCAGGCCCGGCCCTTCGGGCACCGCCATCAGGCCGTTGTCGAGGGCCAGCGGCTGTTGCAGGATCTCGTCGCGCAACGCGTTCTCGCCGACGTCGTACTCCAATAGGCAAGGCTGGGGCCAAGCATGGGGATGATCGGGCAAGGCCGCCAACATGTGAACGGCCGCCGCCAGACCGACGCCCGAGCCCCAAACGTGGGGCGAGAGCCGCACACCATGCAACGCACAAAGATCGGCAATCGCCCGCACCTCGCTGAGACCGCCGCAAATGGCGATATCGGGCATGGCCACATCGAGGCAGCCGGAATCCAATAGCGGCCGGAAGCCATGAACCGTATAGAGCGCCTCGCCTGTGGCGATGGGCATGGGGGCGCGGTCGTGCAGCCACTTGAGGCCGGCCACGTCACGGGGCATCAGCGGCTCTTCGTACCAGTGGATGTCGTAAGGTGCGATGCGAACCATGCTCTCCAGCGCCTGGGCCGGTGTATACGAGGTGTTGGCGTCGACCAACAACAAGACCTCGTCGCCCACCACCTCGCGGCAGAGCCGCACCCGTGCCTCGTCCTCGGCGGCGCCGCGGCCGACCTTTATCTTAACGCCCCGGAAACCCTGACCTTTGAGCCCCGCGAGCTGATCACCGAGCTGGTTCTGGGGATCGTCAGTGAAATACCCGTCCGACGCATAGGCCGCCAAGTGGTCCCTGGCGCGGCCTCCGAGCAGCTTGCAGACCGGCAGGCCGAGTACCTTGCCCATGGCATCAAAGATCGCCACGTCGATAGCGCCGAGGCAGGTGACGAGCTGGTTTTCCAGCCCGAGATGATAGTGCCGGGCGAATATGCGGTTGCGGATGAGGGTGTTGTCGAAGAGGTCCTGGCCCAGGAAGTAGCCGCGCAGAAGGTCGAGATAGGCGGCCGTGACGCCGGCCGCCCCGAAGGCCTCGCCGACGCCAGTGGTGCCATCCTCAGTGATCACCCGGACCAGCGAGACCTGTCGCCGGGCGATGGCCGCCTTGGCCATGCCATAGGCCTGGTCTGCCGGCAGCACAAATTCGAGCCCCATGAACTCGATATCGCGGATGCGGCTGGTGCCCACCTCCTGGGCCGATCTCCGGCGGCGCCGGCCTCAGTTGCCGTAGACCAAGCTGGGCAGCCACAGCGCCAGAATGGGGAAGTACAACACGAGGCCCATGCCGACGATCTGCAGCATCATGAAGGGCCACAGCGAGTTGTAAATGTCCTGCAGGCTGATCTCCGGGGGCGCCACCCCCTTGAGGTAGAAGGCGGCCGGGCCGAAGGGTGGCGAGAGATAGGAGATCTGCATGTTCATGCAAAACAAGATACCGAACCAGATCGGGCTGTAGCCGAAACCGACGATGATGGGCACGAAGATCGGCATGGTCAGCAGCATGATGCCGATCCAGTCGATGAAGAAGCCGAGCAGGATCAGGATTGCCATCATGATCAAAATAATGCCCATGGGGCCAAACGGCAGCCCCGTGATCAGGCTTTTGACGAATTCGATGCCGCCCATCAGGTTGTAGACGCCGATCAGGGCATTGGCGCCGAACACCAGCCAGATGATGACGCCACACGTCATCATGGTCTGGTGCAGCGATCCCCGCATCATCTCCCAAGTCAGCTCCTTGCGGATCCAGGCCGATATGATGACGCCGACGACGCCCATGCCGGCAGCCTCGCTGACCGAGGCGATGCCGCCATAGATGCTGCCCAGGACCATGCCCGCAACCCCCAGCGGCAGCATCACGTCACGCACCAGCAAGAGCTTCTCGCGTAGCGGCATGTCGCGCTCATCTGCCGGGGCCGGCGGTCCCAGGTCGGGGTTGATGTAGCAGCGGATCAGGATGTAGGCGACATAAAGCGAGGCCAGCAGCAAGCCCGGAATGATGGTGGCCATGAACAAATCGCCGATCGAAACGCCGGCCGTGAGGCCGAAGAAGATCAGCACGATCGAAGGCGGGATCATGGTGCCCAGAGAGCCGCCGGCGCAGATGGTTCCGATGGCCAGCTTGCGGTCGTAGTTGAGGCGCAGCATCTGCGGCAACGCCACCAAACCCAGCAGCACGATCTCGCCACCGATGATGCCGGTCATGGCCGCCATCAGCACCGCCACGGCCATGGTCTGCACCGCCAGGCCGCCGCGCAGGCCGCCGGCAAACACATGCATGGCCTTGAACAGGTCCGCGGCCACGCCCGATCGCTCGAGGATCGATGCCATCAGCACGAACATGGGCACAGCGACAAGGGCATAGACACTAACGAAGGAATAGATCCGGCTGGCGATCAACGTCATGGCCATGGGGCCAAACAGCGTGAGCGCGAAAACGAAGGCGATGATGCCGGTGACGAAGGCCAACGGCAGACCCATGATCAGCAGGAGCATCATGGCCCCCAGCATGATCAGCGTAAGAACTTCAATGCTCATGGCCCTGCCTCACACAAAACGTCGAATTTGGGCCCAAAGGTGGACCAGGGCCTGCAACAACATGAGCGCCGAGCCCACCACCAGGACCGTCTTGAGGAAGGCCGGGATGGGTACGTCCCAGGCGTGGGCGCTGGTCTCCATGACCTTCAGCGAGGGAATGGCCTGGTCGATCGTGGTGTAGGTGAGCAGCACCATGAAGAACACGATGAGGGCGGAATTCAGGAGGTCCAGGATCTTCTTGATCTCTGGCGGCGCGGCGTCGTAGACGACGCTGATGCGCATGTGCCGTTCCTGCTGCAGCGCATAGGTTCCGGCCATGATGAAGCCGGTGGCGCTCAGCGCTGTGGCGCTGTCGTGGACCCAAATGGTGGGGGCGTTGAAGCCATAGCGCATTATCACTTCGTAGGCCGTGATGACGACGCTGAAAAGAAAGACGATGCTCAGCTTTTCGCCGAGCAAAATGGATAATCTGTCAACCGGATTCAGTTTTTCCATGGGAGGAATGCCGCCCTAATGAAAACAGAAAAAGAAAAGGCGGGGGCACGAGGCCCCCACCTTCCCGAAATACTCCACTACCAACCGATTCCAGGATCGATCAGTCGATCAGTTTCAGCTTCCGGAGAAAAGCCATCTGGCTATCCACCAGCTTCCTCGCCATAGCGCTCTTCTTGCCGAAGGCATCCCACTCGATCATGGCGATCTTGCGGAACTTGGTGCGTTCCTCGGTGCTCCAGTTGATCAGCGTGGCACCTTGCTTGACGGCGTCTTCAGCCGCCTGGATGTCGACCATCTGGATGCTCTGCACCATGTCACGAGCGAATTCCTTGGTGGCGATCTCGACGATCGACTTGACGTCGGCCGGCACCGCATTCCAGCGCTTCGTGTTGACGACCATGTCCGCCGCCGGTGCCGAATGGAAACCCGGATAAAGGGGATAGGGCGCGATCTTGTGGTAGCCCAGATCCTGGTTCATACCCAGCGTGCCCCAGTCGGTGGCATCGATGACGCCACGTTCGAGCGCGGTGAACACCTCACTACCGGGCAGCGTCACGACCCCGGCGCCGATACGACGCCAGATGGCCGCACCCATGCCCTCAGGCGCACGCATCTTGACGCCCTTGAAAGATTCCACCGTCTTCAGCGGTTTCTTGGCCGGCATGGATTCCTGGCCGAACCACACAGGGCCGACAAAGAAGACGTTGAATTTAGCATAGGCTTCGCGGCAGAGCTTGGTGCCCCCGCCGTATTCGAACCAGAGCTGTGATTGGTAGGTGTTCTCGAAGGCACCGTTGAGTTCGGTGCAGATCTGCAGGCCTGGCTCCTTGCCGGCGAAATAGGCGCCGCCACTGTGATGACCCTGAAGAATGTCGGCCCCGACCGCTTCAAGGGTCTCGGTGTGCCCCACCACCGCTTTCACCGGAAGCGGCGTGATCACCAACCGGCCACCGGTCATGGCCTTGAGGTTGTCGGCGAAACGTACGAACACCTTCTGGTTCACCGTGCCCGGCTGCCACAGCGACTGAACCTTCCAGGTCCACTCGGCGGCGTCGGCCGAAGTCCAAGCCGTGATGGTCATGGCAGCCGCGGTGGCAGCCATCAGACCGGTCTTTAATCCTCGCTTGATCATGTTCCCTCACTCGCTTTGGTTANTCCCCATGCCTCCGGACGTCGTCGCCCAGGGCGCTCCCNAAGGAAACGCAGATCCTGCGTCACCAGAATAGATTTTGACTGGTCCTTCCGCGCTCCCCTCAGCCCCCCAGCTCCAACTTTAGGCANCGGCCTCTCGGCCGTGCCGGCCCCGGTCCCCGGGACCGCCTTTGGACCCCTTTTGCTGCACCACCCTGAGGATCGGCAGCCGGCGTCTCTCTGGCTGACTGATATATTAGCCATCATTGGCGGCAATGTTCAATGACGGCCTTTAGGTAAATTCGCGAATTGACTCCCGAGGCTCCGGCGAGGGTGATATATTAGTCGTGTCGGCAACCGGGGCAGCCGACTTAAGCAATTGAAATAAAACATCTTTCGACCCGGCGAATGGTTCAATGGAGGTCGCTATGAGTTGGACGCCGAAAGAGCGGGTGCTAGCTGCCATCAACCACGAAGAGCCTGATCGGGTGCCCATCGATCTGGGTGGCACCTTCGCCTCCTCGATCGTGCTGGACGCCTACGACCGTCTCAAGCAGCACCTCGGCCTAGAACACGAAACCCAGGTCATGTCGAAATTGAACCAACTCGCGCTGCCCGACGAATCGGTACTGCAGCGCTTCGGCGTCGATACCCGCCCCATCATGGCCGGGCAATACGAAGACGGCCCCAACCATTGGGTCGATGACCTCACCTACATCGACGAGTTCGGCGTCACCTTGAAGGGTACCACCGGCACCAACGACAAACATTTCCTCTACAAGCACGGCCCCTTCTGGGGCGGCAAGCTGACGCCCGAGCGCATCGACGCCTTCGACTGGCCCGATCCCGACAACCCCGGCCTGGTGCGCGGCATCAAGGAACAGGTGGCGGCCTACAAAGCGGCCGGCGATTATTGCCTGGTGCTCAACGTGCCGGCCCAGGTCATCCACCGCGCCTACCCCATGCGTGGCATGCAGGACTTCCTCAAGGACTTCTACAAAAACCCGGAAGCCAACTGCTACTTGATGGACAAGCTGGCCGATTATTGCATCCGCGCCTCGCAGAACATGATCCGCGAGGCCGGCGCCGAGAACGTCGATATCGTCTTCTTCGGCGAGGACCTGGGCACCCAGGACGGCTGCATGTTCGACCCCGAAGGCCTTTACGCCCGCTACATCAAGCCGCGCCATGAACGCATCGTGCAAACCCTGAAGGCAGACACCGGCGCCAAGTCGGTGTTCCACTGCTGCGGCTCGGCCTACCACTTCATCCCGCACCTTTTGGACATCGGCGTCGATTCGCTCAATCCCGTGCAGGTGACGGCCAAGAACATGGAGCCCGACCGCCTCAAGGACGAGTTCGGCGACCGCCTGGCCTTCTGGGGCGGCATCAACTCGCAGGAGACCCTGCCCTACCACTCGGCCGCCGAGGTCGAGGCCGAGACCAAACGCTGCATCGACATCTTCGGCAAGCAGGGCGGCTATATTCTCAACGCGGTGCACAACATTCAGTTCGAGGTGCCGCCGGAAAACATCGTGGCCATGTTCGAGGCTATCGACGAGTTCAATGGATAGGGCGGTTAGATGGCTTCAACGTCGTCTCTGTTGCGGGTCTTTCTTAGGGCTGCATCAGAATTCCAAACAGGTAAAACCCAGAATGGGCTGACGCCAAACCAAAATTCAACAATTCACTGCTTCCGAACAGCAGTGACTTCATCCTCCTTCGCTAAAGCTACGGAGGACAAGTTGAAGGAGTTCGAAGTGTCGCGCCGCACCGTGGCGCGGGACCTGGACTTTTTGAGAGACGAGGAACGCGCCCCCCTGGCCTACGACGACGCGCGCCACGGCTTTCGCCTTACCGACCAAACCTA
>NZDS01000018.1 GCA_002690215.1 Rhodospirillaceae bacterium
GCCAACCACTCCATCAACTCCTCAACATATTGATTCTTATAGCATAATCTCCATCTCAGGGCATCGATTAACGAGTTCATCTGGGAAATGGGGGTGAAGCACATTTACGCATCGCAAGGCGTCCTGACGGTATGCCGTCATCAAGCCTGTCCGCGTTGTGCCCCCAGTGTTGGGGTCACCGACCCGTCTAGCGAACTCCCGCAATAGGCGGGCCTTTTTTTGTGCCGATCGACGAGGCCTGTAGGGCGCCGGATCGCAGTGGATTTGAACGAAGTCGTCCCGTAGGCGGACCGTCATCAATCCAAGGCCGAGACGCCGGCAAAGAACCTTGTTGTTCTTCAGAGATTTCGCGAATGCCCCTGATCCACCGAAAGGTACGGCCACATAAACCGAATCCGTTATTCGTTGCCGTTCAATAGCCTGATGAAACAGTGCAAGGGAGAAGCCGGATTTGAGTTCCACAACTATTGGCTCTTCTTGGCCGCGTATGGCAACCACATCTGCTGCACCGATTTCACCCTTTACCTCATAGCCCTGCCCTTCAAGCAGCACCTTGATGGGCCTATAGAGATCGGCTTCTCGGAATCCGGTTGTGGTCATAGCCGTCTATAGCGCGAGGAACGGCTATTCTTAAAGAGCCAAAATCTCCCGCGCCTCGGCGGGCGTCGCCGGGCGATCGCCCAGGATCTCGATGATCGAGACCGCCTTTTCGACAAGCGCCGCGTTGCTGGGCGTCACCACGCCCTTCTCCAAATAAAGATTATCTTCGATGCCGACCCGCACGTGGCCGCCCAGCAACAAGGCCTGGGCGACCATGGGGAAATGGGCGCGCGAGATGCCGAAGGCGGCCCAGACGGCATTTGCGGGTAGTAGGCTGGAGAGGTGCTGCATGGCCGCGGTGGTGGCCTCGGCGCCCCAGGCGGCGCCCAGCACGATCTGGAAGAAGGGGCGTTCGTCAACGATGACGCCGCGATCCAAGAGGCTACGGGTCATGGCGATGTGGCCCGAATCGAAGACCTCGAGTTCGGGCTTGACGCCGGCCTCCATGATCGCCTTGGCCATCAGCTCGACATGCTGCGGCAGGTTGACGAAAAGATCGAAGCGGCGATTGAGGCTGCCCATGTCGAGGCTGCAGATGTCGGGCTTCAGGGCAGTGATGTGCTGCACGCGTTCCTGGGCGGTACAGAACAAACTGTCGGGATCGGGCTCGGTGGAGCCCGAATCGTCGAAGATCAGCTGGCCGCCGGCGCCGGTCGAGAGGTTTACGATGACGTCCGGATCCTCAGCCTTGATGCGCTCGAAGGTCTCGCGGTAGTGATCGAGCGCCATGCTGCGCCGGCCGGTTTCGGGATCGCGCACGTGGATGTGCACCACTGCAGCACCGGCCGCCGCCGCCTCGACCGCCGATGAGGCGATCTCCTGCGGCGTCACGGGCACCACGTCGTATTTGTCTGCGGTGTCGCCGCCGCCGGTCACGGCGCAGGTGACGATAACCGGACGGTTCATGGCCGTCCCCCCCCCTTCAAAACGGAATGGGGGCGCCGCCAGTGGCGACGCCCCCGGGTAAGTTATGCGTCGTGGCGTCCGATGATCGAGACGCTGGAGACGTTCATGTGCGGGAAGCCGCCCAGATTGTGGGTCAGCGCATACCGCGGGTCCTGGCGCTGGCGCTTGTCGGCCCGGCCGAGCATTTGCAAGTAGCTCTCATAGAGCATGCGCAGGCCCGAGGCACCGATGGGATGGCCAAAGCACTTGAGGCCGCCGTCGATCTGGCAAGGCACCTCGCCCTCGGCATCGAAGACGCCGTCCATGACGTCCTTCACGGCACCGCCCTCTTCCGACAGGAAGAGATCTTCCATGGTCACCAGCTCGGTGATTGAGAAGCAGTCGTGCACCTCGGTCATCGAGATTTCCTCGCGAGGGTTCGTGATGCCGGCCTCTTCGTAGGCCCGCTTGCTGGCCACCCGGGTGGTCATGAAGTAGCTGCCGTCCCAGGAGTTGTGGCCCGCTTCAGTGCCGTTGGAAACGGCAAGCTGCAAGGCCTTGACGGTGACCAGATCCTGCTTGCCCATGCTCTTGGCAATCTCGGGCGTGGTCACGATGGCGCAGGCCGAGCCGTCGCTGACGCCGCAGCAGTCATAAAGGCCAAGCGGCTCGGCGATCATCGGCGCCGCCAACACGGTCTCCATGCTGACCGCCTTTTGCAAATGCGCCTTGGGGTTCTTGGTGCCGTTGTCGTGGCTCTTGACCGAGACGTGGGCGATGGCGCGTTTAAGATCTTCGGGCGAGATGCCGTGCTTGGCAGTGTAGGCCGAGGCCAGCTGGGCGAAAGATCCCGGCGCCGAAGCGTTGGCCCAGGTCATCGACTGCATGACCCCGCGGCTGCGCTGCGGCAGGCCGCCGTAGCCGGTGTCCTTGAGCTTCTCGACGCCCAGCGCGAGGGCAATGTCGACGGCCCCCGAGGCCACGGCATAGCAAGCACCGCGGAAAGCTTCGGTGCCAGTCGCACAAAAATTCTCGACCCGCGTCACCGGGATCATCGGCAACCTCAGTGCCAAGGAGAGTGGCGTGCCCGACTTGCCGACGTTTACGTCCTCGAAGGCGGTGCCGAGCCAGGCGGCCTGGATATCGTTCTTTTCGATGCCGGCGTCTGCGATGCATTCCTCGAATGCTTCGATCATCAGGTCGTCAGCGTCGGCTTCCCAACGCTCGCCAAATTTCGAACAACCCATGCCGAGAACGGCAACTTTGTCCTTGATACCTGTCGCCATGTCTAGCTCTCCTTAGTTTGCAGCCGCCACCGGAGCCGCCTTCCAAAAGTACTTCCGGAAGCCGCGGTCGGCGTCTATCTCTTTGATACGAAATACCATTTCCATCGCCATGGCGACATCGACCTGCCCTTCGTCGACGTCGGTGAAGTCGGCATGGAAGCGGCCGCCCTCCTCGAATTGCACCATACCATGATGGGTCGGGGGATCCATCGTATAGGTCAGGTGATCCGCCGACCAGGTCAGTACCTTGCCGGGCATATCGGCGAAGGGCTGATCATCCTGACTGTGCATGGCATGGCAGTTGGGATTGACGCAGATCTTGGTCTTGGGAAACTGCACGGTGCCGCAAACGTTGCAGCGCCCGCCGATGAGACCGAGGACCTTGTCCCTGTTGCGATAAAGAGCGGTCAGCGGCGTCTGCTTGTCGGCCTCGGCGCGCAGGCCTCGCTCCATCTCGATGAGATTGTTGAAGGACAGGTACTTGGAATAGTTGGTCTCCTCGCGGCGACGCTTGAGCGAGCCCTTGACGCCGCGCCGCGGCGCCAGCTTGGCCAACCCGTCGGTAGCCTCGAAGAGCAGCGCATCGCAGCCCTGGCCGAAGCCGACCACCAGGATCTTGTCGCCCGCCTTGGCGTCTTGCAGGGCATCGACCAGCATCACCAGGGGATGGGCCACGCCGGTTTCGCCGCACACGCCGTGCAGGGTGTCGCGTAGCGCGGCCTCGCCGATGCCGGCCTTCTTGGCGATCATCGCGGGCACCCGACCGAGCACGCAGGGCATGACGAAATGATCGACTTCAGCAGGCGCCACGCCGCTTGAGGCGAACAATCCCTCCAGCGCCTGGGGCACGATCTTGAGATAGCCCTCGTCGCGGATCCAGCGCTGTTCCCAGTTGTAGTCGTAGGCGTAGCCGTCGCCACGATAGTGATCGACGAAATCGACCGAGATCGTGTGCGAGCCGAGATACTTGGCGACGCCGTCACCGGCGCCCAACAAGAGCGCCGCGGCACCGTCGCCGAACTGCAACTCCTGCACCGCACCGGCCTTGGTGCGGCGCTTGTCGGCGGCCAGGAACAGCAGCGGTCCGCCCGACCCGGCCATGCCTTCCAACGCTGCCGCCAGGCCCGAAGTGCCGACGCGCTGCGAGGCGGTGAGGTCGAGAGTGGAGATGTTGTCGTCGAGGTTCAATGCCGTGGCGATGAGGGTGGAATTCTGGCGATCGGCAAAAGGCATGGTGTTGGAAGCCAACTGCACACCCTTGAGGGCGGCGCGGTCCTCGCCGGCCAGGCAATCCCGGGCCGCCGCCACCGCCATGGTCACACTGTCCTCGTCCCAGTTGCACATGGCGCGCTCACCTTTGGCCATGCCACCAAGACCCGAATTGAACCAGGCATTGGCGTCGACAACGCTTTTGCGGCTCAGTCTGAGCCGCGGGATGAACGCCCCGAAGGCGCTGATTCCTGCCACTTCGTCACTTCCTTTCAGCCGCGCCGGAGGATTTGTCTCCGAGGCCACGGCAATTATCTTGAGATGGGTCCGTGACTTATATAGCACCACTTTTGCGCCGCACAAAAGCCATCCGTGGACGCCCAAGCCTGCGCTCTGCTAGCCTCGGCCCGGCATGACCGACACCCCACCCCCCGCCGGCATCCCCATCAATCCCCTCACCGCCCTTTTCGAGCCCCGCTCGGTGGCGGTGATCGGGGCCTCGCAGAATTTGCATTCGATCGGCGGCCGGCCGATTCGTTACATGCGCGACGCCGGATTCGCCGGCATCATCTACCCGGTCTCGCCGCGCTACGACGAGGTCGCCGGATATCCCTGCTACGCCTCGCTGGCGGAGATCCCCGGGCCGGTCGACCTGGCCATCATCGCGGTCGCCGCCAAGCGCGCACCCGAGGTGCTCGAGGCGTGCATTGCCAAGGGCGTGCCGACGGTGGTGGTGTACTCCTCGGGCTTCGCCGAGACCGGCCCCGAGGGTGCCGCCGCACAAGCCCGCCTGGCGGCCCAGGCGAAGGCGGGCGGCGTGCGCCTGGTGGGTCCGAATTCCATGGGCTGCATGAACCTGCACAACGGCTTTTTGGCCACCTTCAGCACCGTCTTCGAACGGGACCACGTGGCCGGGCCGCTGGCCCTCGTGACACAAAGCGGCGCCTACGGCTCCTACATCCTGGCCCAAGGCCGTGAGCTTGGCCTGGGTCTTGGCCTGCTGGCCTCGACAGGCAACGAGGCCGATCTGGAGCTCGGTGAATTGATCGGTTTCGCCGCCGGCAACCGCGAGACCCGGGCCGTGCTGGCCTACGTCGAGGGCCTGCGCGACGGCGAGGCCTTCCTGGCCTCGGCCCAAAAGGCACTCGAAGCCGCCTGCCCTCTGCTCGCCGTCAAGGTGGGACGCAGCGAAAGCGGCGCCCGAGCAGCGCTTTCACACACCGGCTCGTTGGCCGGTACCGACGCCGCCTACCAGGCCGTTTTTCGTCAGATGGGCGTGGTCGCGGCACCTACCGTCGACGCCATGCTCGATACGGCGCGCCTGGTGCAATCGGGCTTCCTGCCGGCCGGGCGCCGCATTGGCTTGCTCACCATGTCGGGTGGCGGTGGCGTGCTGATGGCCGATGATTGCGAATCCTACGGCCTTGAGGTGCCTGAGTTGCCGGCCGCCGTGCAGGTCCGCATGAAAGAGGTGATCCCCTTCGCCGGGGTCTCCAATCCGGTCGATTTCACGGCCCAAGTGCTGAACGAGCCCGAACGCTACGGCGAGTTTCTCGATCTCATGCTGGAGCACGGCGACTTCGACGCCTTCATCGTCTTCTTCGCCCACATGATCGGCTACGCCCACGAGTTCGGCATCACCATGGCGGAGAAGACCGTCAGCGCAGCACGACAAAGCGGTAAGCCCTTCGTCATGGTGGCACTGACAGCCGGCAGCGCTGCCGGCGAAATCCTCGACGCCGCTGGTATCCCCACCTTCCAGGACCCTAGCCGGGCGGTGGCAGCGGTGGCGGCTCTGGCCCACTACGCCGAGCGCCGACCCAAACTACTGACCCGCTTCGAGGAAACGGCGGCGCTGGATCGAAGCCCAATCGCGCCCGAGCCGGTAGCGACGGAATTCGAATCCAAGGCCTTCCTGGCCCGCCACGGCCTGGCGATTACCCGCGAAGCCGCGGCCGGCAGCGCCGACGAAGCGACGGCCCGAGCGGCCGAGATCGGGTTTCCCGTGGCACTCAAGGTGTTGTCGGCCGAAATCCAGCACAAAACGGAGATCGGCGGCATCAAGCTCGGCCTGGCCGATGTCGAGGCCGTGCGCGCCGCATATGACGCCATCGAAGCCGCCACGGGAGTTTCCGACGTCCTGGTGCAGGAGATGGCCTCCGGGCTCGAACTCATCCTCGGCCTCAAGCGCGATCCCGTGTTCGGCCCCATGGTGCTTTGCGGGCTGGGCGGCATCCACGCCGAAGTGATGCGCGACGTGGCGCTACGCCACGCCCCGGTCGACCACGCCACGGCGGCCGAAATGTTGCAGGATCTGGCCGGCTACGCGCTGCTCGAAGGCAGCCGCGGGGCCGAGCCCTGCGACATCCAGGCGGTGATCGAGACCATCGTGCGGCTCTCGCACCTGGGCACCCGGGCGGCCTGGATCGAGGAGCTCGACGTAAACCCACTGATGGTCGGGCCGCGCGGCGGGGGTTGCTTGGTCGCGGACGCGCTGATCGTGAGAGAGAGGACACCCGATGTCAGTGATCCAGGATCTGCCGAAAATCTCTGATCGCTACAGTGCCGGCGAGATCGCCTCTTTCTATGAAGCTGGCTATTGGACCAGCCAAACTCTTATTGATTTAGTTGACGACTGGGCGCGCAAACAGCCCAACAATACTTTCGTTAGCGACGGATCTTCGGCGCTTACTTTCGCTGAACTGCGTGATGGCGCCTATCGTACGGCCGCCGGTCTTGCCCGCTCCGGAATCAAAGCCGGCGATCGCGTGGTCGTCCAACTGCCGAACTGGACCGATTTCGTTACCGCCGTCGTGGCCGTGGCTCGCTGTCGGGCCATCGTGGTGCCGATCATGCCGATCTATCGCCATGACGAAGTCAGCTACATAGTGCAGCATTCCGGCGCCCGTGCGGTTATCACTTGCAAAGAGTTCGGCGGTTTCGACTTCGCCGCCATGTATGGCGAAATTGGTGCTGATTGTCCCGAGGTCGGCGGTGTCTACCTGGCGCGCACCTCTGAACCCACCAACGACGCCCAGCCGATGTCGGCACTGCTGGTTGACGGTGAAATGGATGAGATCGTTTCCGAGCTTGGCGACGGTCCCGCCGCCGATGACGGCCATCTCGTCATCTACACCTCCGGCACCACCGCGCGGCCCAAGGGATGTTTTCATACCTGGAACACCCTGGCTTATTCGGCACGCATGATCGCACAAAACCTTGCCTACAGCGCCGCCGACGTGGCGTTTGGCCCGTCTCCCATCACCCATGGCACCGGCTATATGACCAGCGTCCTAATCCCCTTATTCGTCGGCAGCCAGACCCATTTTATGGAGGTTTGGGATCCAACCGAGGCCCCGGGCCGAATTGCCGAATTCGGCTGCACCACGACGATGACGGCGACGCCGTTTCTGCAAATGCTGCTTGATGCCCATGACCCCGGCAGCCACGACATAAGCAGCCTGCGGCTCTGGGTAGCGGCAGGCGCACCTATTCCGGCATCCGTATTCGAGCGATCGCGAATTGTTTTCCCAAAACTCGAGGTGCTCAGCCTCTATGGACGCACCGAAAACTTTCTCACAACCATGTGCGATACCGGCAGCGACCCGGAATTATCGACCACCTCCGATGGCTGCGCGCCCGCCGGTGCGGACATAATGGCTGTCGATGAAAATGGAAATTCAGTCCGGCCAGGTAAAGAGGGGGACCTTTGCTACAAGGGGCCCGGGCACATGATCGAATATTACCGGCAGCCGGACTTGACCGCCGAACTATTCATCAAGGATGGTTTTTCCCGCTCGGGGGATCTTGGCACGATCAACGAAGCCGGCTACCTGCGCGTTACCGGGCGGCTCAAGGATATCATCATCCGTGGCGGGATGAATATCAGTGCCGTTGAAGTCGAGAACCTTCTGCTTACCCATCCTTCGGTGCAGAATGCTGCCGTTGTGGCAATGCCCGACGTTCGGCTGGGTGAGAAGGCGTGTGCCTATATCGTTCCAACCGAGGGTATGGAACCCAGTCTGGATGACCTTGTGTCTTACCTGCGAGACGAGCACAATTTCGCCATCCAGAAACTTCCCGAACGGATTGAGCTCGTCGACGCTCTACCGTTAACCGCCACGGGCAAAGTGCAGAAGCACCTGTTGCGCGCCGATGTGGCCGAAAAGCTCAAGAGCGGCTAGACGCGCTCTTAGTCCCCACCCCGGGCAGCAGCGATTTCGCTTTGCACAGCGGCGCTTAATATCCGCCAATCGTTGGCCACGCTGACCAGCCGGAAGCCGTTGCGGCTCATGGTCCAAGCCACACCCCCGTTGGGGCAATGGATACCGGCTACCAAGCCGTGTTTTTCGGCCGCGCTGAGGATGTTGTCGATAGCCCCCATGACGGTGGCGTTGTCGGGATCGAAGGCGGGCGGGAAACCGAGCCCCATGGCGAGATCCGAAGGCCCGACATAGATGCCGTCGAGGTCCGGCGTCGACATGATGTCGTCGAGATTCTCCATGGCCTCGGGGGTCTCGATCATGGCGAACACCTGCACCAACTCGTTGGCCCGCGAGACGTATTCGGGGCCCATCGTCAGCAGCGGCCGGACCGGCCCAATAGAGCGATTGCCGTCGGGCGCATAGCGGCAGGCGGCGACCAGTTGTTCGGCCTGCTGGCGGGTGTTGACCATCGGGCAGATGACGCCGAGCGCACCGGCATCGAGCATGCGCATGATGATGCTGGGCTCATTCCAGGGCACTCGCACCAGTGGCACCTTGTCCGTCGTGCCGATGGCAGTAAGGCATTCGACAGCGGCCTGGTAGCCCATGAGGCCGTGCTGCATGTCGACAGTTACTGAATCCCAGTTCTGCTGGGCCATGACCTCGGCGGCGAAACCGCTGGGTATGGTGACCCAGCCGTTGATCGCGGCCTTGTCGTCGCGCCACAACGCCCTCAGTGGATTTTCGTGCATACCGGCCCTTCCCTCATGAAACCAATCATCACTTGATCACGTAGATCGGACTCGACCAAGCCAAGTGGCCGTCCTCCTGGGTGACCCGAACATACAACGGATTGTCCCCAGCATGGGGCCGAGAAAGCCGCCATTCGAAGGCGACCGTCCGGTGCCGATTGCGCTCAGGCAGGCGGAAGACACGGATGTGCCGCGGCAAGGGCCCATCGAGGGCAAAAACCCGGTCTTCTAAACCCACCTCGTCAAGCGCCAGCCGGAACGAGATCGGCGCCGTCTCCAGTACCAGCATCCCGCTGTCGGGTTCCGCGAGCCAGGCATCGAAACCGCCGCGGTTGCCCGTGGTCAGGGCTTGCCAGACCAGGTTTCCATCTTCCTGCCTCAGCGTCTTGTCGCGGTTGAAGAAATTGATCGGCCGCGTGGCGGTGATGCGGTTGCCTGGGAACGTCGCCCGGCCGTCCCAGATCACCTGGCGGAAGCGACCGCGATAGGCGGCGCCCTCCCACATCACGCGAATGCGGGCACCTAGATCATCAGGCCCATAGGGCCTGAAAGTCTCGATTAGATCGAGGCCGTTGAAGACCTCGATGCGCTCGATGGGCGCCGACCCCACCGCTTCCACCCGCAGCACCACCTCACCCTCGGGCACGGCGACGATGTCTCCCATGGCGGCTGACGTGGCCGTCCGACTGCCCGTCTCACCCAGCGCCGGATCGTCGTCGTAGAGCGTGCCGCCGTCGAATTCGGCCGTCACCGAGAGATGCATGCGGCAGCCGGTAGTGGCGTAGTGGCGGCGCGCCCGCAGGCATTGGAAAACCGCCTCGCGGCTCAGCTCGGGCATCATGAGGCAGGTCAGACCGCCGATGGCGCCGAACTGCGAGGCCCCGGGATAGCTCGCTCCCGGCCGCCCCTTGTGGCCGTCGCTATTGGCCACGATGCCGATCCGGTGGCCCTCGCGCAAAGCATCCTCGAACAACCATTCGAAACTGCCCCACGACGAGTGAATCTCCATCGAGCGTTCGACCCGGCCGTCATGGGCCAGAGCCACATCGGCATAGCGGCCACCGCAGTGGGCAAAAGCCAACGCCCCCCGCTCGTCCGCCACGAGGGCCACAAAAAGTTCCCCGGCCGTGGCGCAATCGCTGTCGAGGTCACTATGGTCCTCTATCAGGGCATGAGAGGAGCGTCGGATCTGCTGCCCTTCACTGGTGAAGTAGATATTGCGATCACCCCCCAGCCCGGTATTGCCCGACCATTCGTAGCCCGGCAAGGTGACGAAGCGGCCGGGCCGGTTAAATTCGGCCGTCAGCACTTCGAGTTCGGCCCACAGCTCGCGCGTGATCTGGAAGTCGTTGCCCTGGTGGCCGACAACGTCGACGAAGGCGCGATCGCGGGCAAAGGCGAAATAGTCGCGGGCACTGTTGCTGCCGATGGTCTCCTCGCTCTGGCCGTGCAGGTCACCCCAGTAAGGCAAGAGTTCCGTAGCTTCGACGACTCGCAATGGATTGGAAACGGCGACAACCTGACCGTCCTGAAGAACTTCGACCGTGCAGTCCCCCGTGCCGGCTGCCACCAGGCCAGCGATTTCGAGTGCGAAGCGGCCGGCTTCGAAATCAACGCTTTCTGGCAGGTTCCCGATATTGTCAGCGCGCAGTTCGAGCCGGCTGTCGGCCTGATCGCTGGGGTTGCCCCAAGCATCCTCGGCCTTCAGGCAGAGGCGGAACTCCTCACCTTTTCTGCGCAGCGTCGGCAGCACCGCCTGCCAATGTTCGGCCGGTCCCGGCACGATGGCGATGGTCGGTTGCTCGGGCAGCGGCTGGTAGGTGTAGGTGGCGATGGGATCGACCAGCACACGGAATTCGTAGGTCTCCTCGCAGAAGGTCTGCAGCCGCATGCCGGGCGAGCCTTGGCTTTGATCGCCGAAGCAGAGCGTGATGCTGTCGCCTTCGCGCAAAAAGCCGTGCACCACCTTGATGTAGACGGTGCGGTCCCAGGGCCGCACGTTGCCCTTGGGATCGTAGCGGTATTCCAGCACCGCCTGGTTGCTGGCCGAGATGGTGGTGTAACCGGGCGCCTGGGGATCGTCGAATTGGGGCCGCGATTGGTCGGCGGCAAAGCGAAAGCAAATGCGCAGGCTGCCGCTGTCGTCGATGCCGTAGTAGCCGGCCGTGTAGGTAAGAGTGAAAGAGGCGTAGGAGCCGGCCTCGAAACGGCCGCTGGGCTCCAGCGTGGCGTGGCCCAGAAGCTCCGGGGCGATGGGATCCGTCGGATCTGTGGCCATGATGATTTCCTAAATCACCTCGTCGTCGCGCGAAGTGGTTTCGCCGTAGCGCCCCAGTGCCGGCGGTTTGAGACCGGCGTAGAGTTCCTCGAGGCGGCTATTGATGCCGGCGCTGGCGCCCTCCAGCAGGCTGTTGCCGGCGAGGTCGCTTTCGACCAGGAAGGGGCCGAAGTTCTCCACTTCCAGCACCCACATGGCCTGGGCCACGCCGAGCTCCTGCAGCCAGTACACGTCGACCACGCGCTTGACGCCGCGGCCCAGCAGAGCGCCCGTGCCATACCCCACGGTTGTGAGATAGATCGCGCCCCGGGGTACGAAGTGGTCGTGGTAGTCGCTTAAAGGCATCCCGCCTTTGCCGATAATCAGGCGGCAGTCCGAGATCTCGAACCAGCGCGCCAGCCAGTGGGAAAAGCGAAAGCTCGCCGTACCCGTCACTGCCCCCACCTGGTAGCTGCCGTCATTTCCCACTGAAGCTGCCGGCGAGCAATGGAAATTGGCGTTGGAGAGCGAACGCAGGTCGATCGGCGGGGCCTGGCCCTGGTCGATGAGGCGCCGATAGAGCCCCTCGCGGCCGGTGTAGAGCACGCCGTCGAGATACACCACGGTGCCGACTTCGAGCTGGCGGAGATCGTCCGCCGCCACCGGCAATTTGAGCCCCACCGTTTTCATTCCACGCCCTCGCGGCGGAAGTAATCGGTGAACCAGCGGGGATCGCCGCGATATTCGATGCCGGCTGGGCTGAGCCGTGCCACCGCGCGGCGCGACGACAGGCAGAAACTGTGGACGCTGACCGGCATGCCGCCGGTGTGGGTGTGGGCCACTTCTATTTGGCAATCGACCACCGCCGAAGAACCACCAAAGCCCATGGGCCCGAGGCCGATGGAATTGCCCAGATCCTTGAGCTCGTCCTCGAAGGCGGCGATATCGGGGTCGGGATTGCGATCACCAACCTGGCGCAGGCAAGCCGCTTGCTTGCCCAGCGTCATGCAGATGTCCTTGCTGCCGCCGATGCCGAGGCCGACGATGGCCGGCTGGCAGGCCAGGCCGCGGCGGCCGAACTGCACCATGACGTCAAGAAAGAAGCGCTTGATGCCGTCGCGGCCGTCGCCGGGAAAGAGCATGCGGTAGTCGCTGCCGAAGAGGCCACCCTTGTGCACGGCCGTAATGTCGATCCAGTCACCGCCCGGTTCGAAGGAATAGTCGATCTCGGGGGCCCGGATGCCGACGTTGTTGTTGCTATCGGCGCGGCTCAGGGGATGCACCCGGTTGGGTCTCAGCGGCACCGTCGCCGTGGCCTCGGCGGTGGCCCGGCGAAGCGCGCGCTCCAGCGCCACGAAGCCGCCCTCGATACTGGCCTCGTTGCCCAGCTTGACGAAAAAGCGCGGCAATCCTGTATCGGCGCACATGGCGCGGCGGTCCTCGCTGGCGGCCTGCCAATTCTCGATCTGCGCTTCAAGAACGAAGCGGCTGAGTTCATTTTTCTCGCTGGCATGAAGCTCGACGATGCCGGCCCGGAAATCGTCAGGGATGTCGATGGCGGCGCGGCGCATCAGCTCGAGGCCGGCCTCCTCGATGGCCTGGGCGGCAATCATTTGGACTCTCCCTCGTCGAGCAGGCTGGAGCCCGGGCTGACGCGGCTGAAGCGGGCGGGCCGGGTCTCTACCCTGACATCGTCGCCGTCGAGCCGAACCACGGTGTGAAAGGCGCTTTCGGCCGGCGCCGGGTCGGGGAAGTCCTCGCGGAAATGCGCACCGCAGGAATTCTCCCGCGCCAGCGCCGCAGTGACCACGGCGCGGCCCACCAGAATCTGGCTCTCCAGATTGAGCCAGTCATGCCAGGCCAGGTCGAAAGCGCGGTCAGATGCCTCCAGGCCACAGCCTTCGAGGACTGCGGCCATTTCCTCGAGGCCGCTGAGCGCGCGTTCCAGGCCGTCGCGGGTGCGCATGATACCGGCATCCTGCCACATCAGATCCTGCAGATCCTGGCGCAACGCATTGAGATCGCCGGGCGGCCGGCCATAGGGCCTGAGGCAGGCCTCGGCGGAGGCCCGTAGCGCCGTCTCGTCCGGCTCGGCGGTAGCGGCCTCGAGGGCCGCTGCCATGCTGTCCCCGGCTATGCCGCCAAACACCGTCGAGTTGGCCACGCCGTTGCCGCCCAAGCGGTTGGCGCCGTGGACGCCACCGGTATCCTCGCCGGCGGCATAGAGACCGGCGAGCGCGGTGCGGCAGTCCGTGTCGAAAATCAGGCCGCCCATCATATAGTGCGCCGTCGGCACCACTTCGACCAGGCCGCCGACCAAATCGAAACCGCAATCGGCACAACGTTCCACCATGCCCTTGAACTGTTGCCGCACAAAGCCCGCGTCAAGCTCGCGCATGGTGATGTAGAGGCCACCGTTGGGCCCGGTGCGGCCGGCCCGCATTTCCTCGAACATGGCGCGGCTGACGATGTCGCGGGTGGCACGCTCGCCGCGAGCGTCATAATCCGCCATGAAACGGCGCTCGGCGCCGTCGAGCAACTGGCCGCCAGCACCACGCAGGCCCTCTTCGATGATGGTGCCGGTGATGCGGGTATCGCTGCCGGCCACCAAACCGGTGGGGTGGAACTGCACCATCTCCATGTCGCGCAGCTCGAGCCCGGCGCGCAGGGCCAGTGCCATGCCGTCGCAGCTCTTGTCGGCCGAGGGCGTGTGGTAGCGATACATCGTGGGACCGCCGCCGGTGGCCAGCAGCACCGCCCGGGCGGAGACGAAACGGAACGCACCGCTACGCACATCGACCAGCAGCACCCCCGCCAGGCGGTTGCCATCGGCCCCAGGTGCCGCCGGCACCAGGGCCACAGCACGGTGTTCCTCGAGGCGGCGGATATTGCGGGCCCAGACCTGTTCGGCCAGGCGATTGATGATCTCGATGCCGGTCAAATCGCCCTTGTGTACGGTGCGGTCGAAGGTTTGGCCGGCAAAAGCCTTCTGGTGCACGCTGCCGTCGGGGTTGCGGTCGAAGAAGCAACCGATCTCGTTTTCCAGCTCGTGAATGCGCTCGACGGCGCCAGTGACCAGAGTCCAGGCCAAGTCCTGATCGTTGATCCATTGACCACCGTTGATAGTGTCCATGAAATGGCGCTCGATCGAATCGCCCTCGGCCAGGGCGACGTTGTAGCCGCCCTGCACCATGCGCGTGCAGCCCGACTTGCCGAGCAGCCCTTTGACCGCCACCGTGACCTCAAGCTCGGGCGCCGCCTGCTTGGCGTGCAGAGCCGCAAACAGTCCGGCGCCGCCGCTGCCCAGGATGAGAATATCGGTCGTCAGCCGTTCGACTTCCATGGCTTCAAAGGGCGTTGAGAAGGAAGAACAGCCCGGCCGCCACGGCTACCGCGCCGGCTAAGGCAATCAGCGCGGTCTGGCCCTCACGCCAAGGCAAGAACTCGACGGCCAACAATCTCAAGCCGCCGGCCAGATGCGCCGCTAGTGCCACCACCAATACCGTCTCGGCCAGCTTGACCCAGGGCGCCGTGCTCCAGGCCAAGAAGCGGTCCAACGTCGCGGTCTGCTCCAGCGCCAACGACAGCACGTAGAGATGCAGCGGCACGAAAGCCGCCAGCGCCAGTCCCGAAGCCCGGTGTACGACGAAGGCCCAATAGGCGGGGTGGCTGCGGCCGCTCATGTCACCGCCGTCACGGCACCCAGGCCGAGCCACAACACGACCATGAGGAAGGCCGCCGCCGCCGTATTGACGTTGGCCCAACGCCACGACGTGTGCTCGCGCAGGATGGCTCTCAGGCCAATGGCGCCGTGCACCGCCGCGGCCACAACGAAAAGTCCGTAAAAGGCCGCCAAGGCAACGCTGCCGCGAGTGCGAGCGAGGATCTCGGCGGCGTTGAGGCCGTCCTGAAAGGCGTAGACGATGGTGGCGAAATGGACCAGCACCAGCGGCGCCAGCACGGCCGCCGAGAGGCGCTGGGCGAGGAACAGCCAGGTTTCGCCGCGCCCGCTCACAGCTCGCCCTTCAGCAAAGCCAAGGCCGCCGCTCGCTTGAGGCCGGCGATCGAGGCCGTAGGATTGAGCGCCTTGGGACAGTGCCGGGCACAGTTCTGCTGGCTGTGACAGACGTGGCAGCCGGCATCACCGGCCACCACGGCGAGACGGTCGGGACGGTCGCCGTCGCGTTCGTCGTTGACCAGCGTCCAGGCCCGGTTGAGCGCCGCCGGGCCGACAAAGTCCGGGCGCCAGGCGACGACGTCGCAGGCGGCGTAGCAGACGCCACAGCCGATGCACTCGATGGCGGCATCGACGGCCTGACGCCGGCGGTTGCTGGGCGCAATCGGTGCCATGTCGCCAGCGCCGGGCCGGCCCGGCACGAAACAACCCCGGGCGGCGGCCAGCTTGTCGAAGAAGGGCGCCATGTCGCAGGCCAGGTCCTTGATGTGCGGCAGGTTGCGAAGTGGCGCCAGAGTCAATTTGCCGCCCTTCGACACGGTGCCGATACGAGTGCGGCAGGTCCAGCGCGGCACGCCGTTGACAGTCATGGCGCAACTGCCGCACATGCCGACGCGGCAGGCGTAGCGATAGCTGAGCGTGCTGTCGAGGTGGCGCTGCACGTAGACCACCAGATCGAGAACGGTCTGCCCCGGCCTTACCGTCACTGGATAGCTTTGGAACGCCCCGTCGGCGGCGCCGCGCCAGATGTCGACGACCAACTCCATGGACACGTTCTCCGGCCGGGCTATTCGTCGTCGAGCGGCGGATGCAGACCGGGCGGCAGGCGGGTTTCACGATCGGCCATGGCCTTGTCGATCTGGGCCTGCACCAGACCCGCCACCTGGCGCATGTCGGCGCCTTGCAGGTTGGCGCCCAAGAGGTTTGCCCCGCGCAAGTCGGTGTCCTCCAGGTCGGCGCCCTTGAAAGTGGCGCCGGCGAGATCGGCATCGACCAGCTTGGCGCCGCCGAGCCGGCTGATGGAAAGGTCGGCATGGCGCAGCTTGGCGCTGACCAGGTCGCCCTCGCTGAGATCGGTTCCGGATAGGTTGGCACCGCGCAGGTCGGCGCCC
>NZDS01000019.1 GCA_002690215.1 Rhodospirillaceae bacterium
ACTCCATCAACTCCTCAACATATTGATTCTTATAGCATAATCTCCATCTCAGGGCATCGATTAACGAGTTCATCTGGGAAATGGGGGTGAATACCAGGCCGACCTCCTCCTGACGTCCCACCAAGGGGGAGAGGCCGCTGCCGGCGGAGGCCTCGAAGCGGCTGACAGCGGTGCTTTCGCCCAGCACCTGCCAAGCTTGCTCCGGTTCGCTGATGCCCTTGAGTTGGTGATGGCCGAGGTCACGGTAGTCGAAAAAGCCGCCGGCGAGGCGCCGGGTGGCGTCGCTGATGACGACGCTGTCGGCCTCTGCCAGGCTTTGCAGGCGGGCTGCCAGGTTGGGTGTCACGCCCAGCACGGCGTGCTCCTCCGAGGCGCCTTGGCCGATGATATCGCCGGCCACCACCAAGCCGGTGGCGATGCCGATGCGCACGTGCAAGCGGAGCCCCGGCTTGGGTTCCAGCTTAGCCACGCCAGCGATTATCCTGAGCCCCGCCCGAACCGCTCGTTCGGGATCGTCTTCATGGGCTTGGGGGTAGCCGAAATAGACCAGGATGCCATCGCCCATATAGCGCGCGATGTAGCCCCCGAAGGCCTCGATCTGGCCGCCGCAGACGTCCTGGTATTGGCTTATGACTTCACGCAGATCTTCGGGGTCGAAACGTTCCGAAAGGGCCGTCGAATCGGCCAGGTCGCAAAACATTACCGTCAGTTGCCGGCGTTCGGCTTCACTTTCGGCCACCGTTTCGGTCGGGGCAGCCACCGTGGGCGGGGCGGCATCCCCGAGTCTAACGCCGCACTGGCCGCAGAATATGTGGTCGGCCGGGTTGCCCGCGCCGCAGGCCAGACAGCACCCCGGCAGCCGGCTGCCGCACTGGCCGCAGAACTTGTTTTCAGGCGGATTGCCGGCCTGGCAGGCAGGGCATTCGTTCACTGCTTCCAGGGCTCCCCCGTTAGTACCCACTTGCGCAAAAGGATGGTGCGTCTGATCGCTTTTCCAGCCCTCTGGGTAGGAAACAGCGGGCCGGCGATGCAGGGCCATCGGCAAGCGCTGCTGACGCCCTCCAGAGGGCTGGAAAAGCGATCCGAAGGGCGACCATGAAGGACCATCGGACGTCGTCCCGCGGCCCTTGTGATGGTCCCCCATCACGGCGGACCACGCTCCTAGCCGATGGTACTTCCTGGTCGTCAGACGCACCATCCTTTTGCGCAAGTGGGTACTGAGTTGATCGAGGCGCGCCGAGATGCCCCAGCGGTGAGGTTAGCGCAAATCGTGGTGCCAACCCACCAACTTGCCCAGCAGATCGAGAACGTCTTTTGAGGCCTCCTCGACCTGGCCGATCGAGTCCAGCGCCTGGTGGTTGACCCCAAACTCAAGCTTGGGCTGGCGGCACTTGATGTCCGGCATCGTGACGATGATGTTGCTGTGTATAAATGCCAGATAAAAAAATACCTAATAACAATGGATTATAAGATATTTCTAGTGCAGNACATTAGAGTATGCATGGGTTGCACTGGAAACCGGGAGCGGGGAACCTTACGTTTGATGGCAACGATGGTGGCAGGGACGGGGGCGGTGTGACGTTACAGAGCGTAAACAAACCCAAGGTGGATGACGGCTGGGCGCGATCGCGCCGATTTTTGCGCCAAGTGCGCGAGTTGATGACCGGCCACGGCACCACCGAGGCACGCCTCGACCGAGTGGTGACGGTGATTGCCGACTACATGGCGGCCGAGGTTTGCTCGATCTACGTGCTGCGCGACCAGCGCGATCTCGAGCTGTTTGCCACCAAGGGCCTCAACCGCGATGCCGTGCACCTGACGCGCTTGAAAAAGGGGGAGGGGCTGGTCGGTCTGATTGCCGAACAAGCCCGCCCGGTAGCCCTGGCCGACGCCCAGAGCCATCCCAATTTCGTGCTGCGGCCGGAAACCGGCGAGGAGGTCTACCATTCCTTCATGGGTGTGCCGGTGCTGCGCGCCGGCCGGGTGCTTGGCGTCATGGTCGTGCAGAACCTCACGCGGCGGCGTTACGCCGAGGCTGAGATCGAGGCCTGCGAAACCGTCGCCATGGTGCTGGCCGAAGTGCTGGCGGCGGCCGGAGAAAGGGAGCCGGCTGCTGCTGCCGTGGCGTCAGGACCGGCTCTGATCGCCGGCATTTCGCTAAGCCGTGGCGTGGCCACCGGTCGGGCTCGCCGGGTGCAGCGCGAAATCGTCGTCGAGCACACCCTGGCGGACCAACCGGAGCCGGAGTTGAAGCGCTTGGACGAAGCTTTCGCAGCGCTTAGCACCGGTCTCGAGGCACATATCGAGGGCTCGGCACTGCCGGCCATGGGCGAGCACCGCGAGGTGCTGGAGGCCTTCAAGATGTTTGCCGAGGATCACGGTTGGCGTGAACGCATTGCCGATGCCGTCCGCGGCGGCCTCAGCGCCGAGGCAGCCGTGCAGTTGGTCCAGAACGAGATCCGCGGCCGCCTCTCCAAGGCCCAGGACCCCTATTTGCGCGAGCGCCTGGTCGATCTCGACGATCTCGGCGACCGTCTGCTCAGGCACCTCATCGGGCCCGCTGGCAACGGCGCCTTGGTGCTGCAGGAACCGGCCGTGCTGATCGCCCGCAATCTCGGGCCGGCGGCGCTTCTCGATCTCGATCCAGACTACCTCGAGGGCGTCGTGCTGACCGAAGGATCGCCGACCTCTCACCTGGCCATCGTGGCCCGGGCATTGGGCGTGCCCGTGGTCGGGCGCTGTCGTGAGGCTCTCGACGTCGTGGTCGAAGGAGACCTGTTGATCGTCGACGGTGACGGCGGCCAGGTCGTGGTGCGACCGGAGCCCCGCGCCCTGCAGGCCTATGAGAGCAGCATCGGACGCTCCAGTCCGGCCGACGATTTTGCCGCCACCTGCAAACTCGAGTCCCTAAGCCGCGACGGCCGGCACATCTCTATCGAGCTCAACGCCGGCTTTCCCTTCGAAGTGCCCAGGCTCGACGATTGCGGTGCCGAAGGCATTGGACTTTTTCGCACGGAATTGGCCTTCATGGGGCGCCACAGCTATCCCGACGTGGCGGCCCAGGCCGAGCTCTATGCCTCCGTCCTGGCCCGGGCCGGCGAACGGCCGGTGGTCTTTCGCACCCTCGATATCGGCGGCGACAAGGCGCTGCCCTATCTCGAGACNTCGGGCGANNNCAATCCGGCGCTGGGNTGGCGCGGCATNCGNGTCGGTTTCGACCGCCCCGNCATCCTCGANGANCAGCTTGGNGCCNTNATCCGNGCNGCCGGCCNGCGCCTCGACGTGGTCTTTCCCATGGTCACCGANCTGGCCGAGTTCAANCATGCCCGNGGCGTNCTNNATNNCGAGCTGGAGAAAGCCCGGGCCGCCGGCNTGGCCACGCCGGNCGANGTNNGNGTCGGNGTCATGCTCGAGGTNCCGGCNCTGCTGTGGCAGCTCANGCCGTTGTTTGCCGCCGCCGATTTCGTNTCNNTGGGCANCAACGANCTGNTGCAGTACCTNTTNGCCAGCGACCGCGACAACCCGCGCGTCAACGCCCGCTACGACGTGCTTTCAGCGCCCCTGCTGGGACTGATCGGGGAGGTCGTGGCGGCTGCTACTGCGGCCGGCGTGCCACTCACCGCCTGCGGCGAGATCGCCGGCCGGCCGCTCGAAGCCATGGCGCTGATAGGTTGCGGCGTCGAGCGCCTGTCGATGACGGCGGCCAACGTACCGGCGCTCAAGCGTATGGTGCGCAGCCTCGACGTCAGCGCGCTCCGTACGATGGTGGCCGACTTGGCCGGCCAGGACCACGGCAGCGTGCGTGCCGCCTTCGAGGAATTCGCCCGCCAGAGCGGGGTCGAAGTCTAAAACGCGCCCTAGATAGGATTGATGGCGGCCATTTGCGGCGTCCCGGCGCCGTCGACCTCGACCAAGTCGCCATTGATACGTACCCGGCCTTCGGCGATCCACTTCACTGCCTTGGGGTAGCACTGGTGTTCGGTAGCTAGCACCCGGGCGGCCAGGGTGTCGGCGTCGTCATCGGGGCGTACCGGCACCAGCGATTGGATGATGATCGGGCCGGCATCCATTTCGGGCCGCACGAAGTGCACGGTGCAACCGGAAAAGCGGGCGCCCGAGGCGACTACCTGCTCATGCACGTGGATGCCCGGAAAGGCCGGCAGCAGCGAGGGATGGATGTTGACCACCCGATCCGGCCAACCTTCGAGAAAACCGGCCGTGAGCAAGCGCATGAAGCCGGCCAGGCAGACCAGTTCGACGCCGGCGCCGCGCAGGCTGGCATCGATCTCGGCCTCGAAGTTCTGGCGATCGGCGAAGTCACGGTGGTCGAAGGCGGCCGTCGCCAAACCGGCTTCTCGTGCCCGTTCGAGACCCGCCGCCTGGGGTTGGTTGGAGACGACCAGGGCGATCTCCGCGGGATAGTCGTCCCGGGCCGTGGCCGCCATCAGGGCTTGCAGATTCGAGCCGCGCCCAGAAATCAAAACGCCGAGTTTCACGATGGCCTCACTTCCAGATCAAGTTGGTCAGCGCCACGCCCTCGGTCTCGACGATGTGGCCGATGGCGACGGCTCCGCCAAGCAGCTCGGCCGCCGCCTCGGCCTCTGCCGCGGCGACGATGGCCAGCATGCCGAGGCCACAATTGAAGGTGCGCAACATCTCTTCGTCGGGCACGCCTTCGGCTGCCAACCAGGCGAACACCGGCGGAATTTCCCATCGGCTGGCGTCGAGCTCGGCGCCCAGGCTCGCCGGCAGCACCCGCGGCAGGTTTTCCAGCAGGCCGCCGCCGGTGATGTGGGCAAAGCCCTTGGCCCGGTCGGCCCGAGCCAGGGCCAGGCATTCGCGTACATAGATCCGGGTCGGCGTCAGCAGGGCCGTTCCGAGGTCGCCGTCGGCGGCAAAGGGGGCCGGCTTGGCCAGATCCAAGCCGAGTTCGTCGACGATCTTACGCACCAGCGAGAATCCGTTGGAGTGCAGACCCGAGGCCGGCAGGCCGAGCACCACGTCGCCTGCTTGGATGGTGTTGCCGGTGATCTCCCGGCCGCGCTCTACCGCTCCTACGGCGAAGCCGGCGAGATCGTAATCACCCGGCCCGTAAAGTCCCGGAAGTTCGGCCGTTTCGCCGCCAATCAGGGCGCAGCCGGCCTGCCGGCAGCCCTCGGCGACGCCCGCCACCACATCAGCCGCAGCCTCGATGTCGAGCTTGCCCGTGGCGAAATAGTCGAGGAAAAACAAAGGTTCGGCACCTTGTACCACGAGGTCGTTGACACACATGGCGACAAGATCGATGCCAACGCTGTCATGGCGCCCGGCGGCCTTGGCCAGAAGGAGCTTGGTGCCGACGCCATCGCTCGCGGCCACCAGCACGGGATCCTGGAAACCCGCCGCCCGGGGGTCGAAAAAGCCGCCGAAGCCGCCCAGTTCCCCGTCAGCTCCGGGCCGGGCCGTGCTGCGGGTCAGGCCCGAGATACGCTCGACCAGGGCATTGCCGGCTGCGATGTCGACGCCGGCGTCGCGGTAAGTACGAGTTTCGCCAGCGTCGCGATAGCGCCGCGATTTGGCGCCATGAGGGTCTTTGTTGATGGTGTCCCCGCTGATACGATAAGCTGCCGCCGCTGCGCTGAAGATACTTCATCTCGGAATGTTTGCAATGCTGCTGCGTGGGCTTATCAAAACCGGCGCGATGGTCGGCTACATGTCGCTCGTGGCCGGCTGGCTGGCGCTTTTGCCGGAGGCTGCCGGAGCGCAGGCTAGGGACGTCTTTTCGGTCGTCGGGGTGGCCGTCGATGCCACTGCCGAAACCGCCACGGCGGCCCGCGAAGAGGCCCTGATGACGGGGCAACGCGATGCCTTCTATCGCTTGCTGCGACGCCTGACGCCGCAATCCAGTTACCACCGCCATCCCCTGCTCGACGACGATACCGTGACGGCGCTGATCGACAGTTTTGAGATCGCCGACGAAAAGCGCAGCTCGACGCGCTACCTCGCCAGCCTCAGTATCCGTTTCAAGCGAGATGAAGTGCGTGCGCTGTTGCGCCGCCAGGAACTGCCGTTTTCCGAAACTCCGAGCAAGCCGGTGCTGATCCTGCCGGTCTATGAGGCAGCCGGGGCGCGCAATTTGTGGGACGACCCCAATCCCTGGCGCGTGGCTTGGCAGGGGTTGGAGGGCCGCGACAGTTTCGTGCCGCTGGTGGTGCCCTATGGCGACCTCACCGATGTCGGTACCGTCGGCGCGCCGCAGGCCTTGGCCGGCAACGCCAAACGTCTGCAGGCCATAGCCAAGCGCTATGGCGTGGCCGATGTGCTGGTGGCGCACGCCGTGCTCAGGCGCGACCTGGCGGCTGGTGTGCCAGTGCTCGTGGTGTCGCTGCGGCGCAGCGGACCGAGCGGCGAGGCGACTGTGGTCGAGAGCTTCCGCGGTGGCCGCGGCGAAGGCATCCACGACCTACTAGGCCATGCCGCGGGTGCCATCGCGCGCCGCCTGGAGGAAGACTGGAAGCTGGCCACCCGCCTGCAATTCGAGAGCGAAGGCCGGCTCGCCGCCAGCGTGCCGCTTGGCAGTCTGAGCGACTGGATCGTAGTGCGTGACCGGCTTGGTGCCATGGCCGAGATCCGTAAGCTCGAGTTGGCCGAGATCTCGAGCGATCGGGCGCAAGTGGTGCTGCATTACCTAGGCAGTCCTCGGCGCCTGGCCATCGCCCTGGCCCAACGCGATCTCGCCCTGGCCGATGAAAACGGCTTCTGGGTAGTGCGTAGGCGTGACGGCGGCCCCCAACCGGCAGCGAAGAAATGAGCCCGCCCAACGTTATTTCGCTGGGCAGATTATTGTCGGTACCTCTGACGGTATGGGTAATCCTGCAGGGCTACTTTGTCGTGGCCTTCGGCATTTTCGTGGCGGCCGGCGTTTCGGATGCCGTCGACGGCTTCCTGGCCAAACGCTTCGGCATGGAGACCGAGCTTGGCCGCTACCTCGACCCGCTGGCCGACAAGGCGCTGCTGGTGGCCGTCTTCATCACCCTCGGACAGATGGGGTATTTGCCCGTGTGGCTGGTAATATTGGTGGTATCACGTGATGTCCTTATCATCGGAGGCGTGCTCTTGACCTATATCTTTTTCGACGGCATGCGGCCGCGGCCGGTGCTGATCAGCAAGATCAACACGGCGGCTCAGATCGTGCTGGCCGCCGTGGTACTGGGCGGCATCGCGCTCGAGGTCGGCGTCGCCCCATTGACGAAAGTGCTGGTCTATTCGGTAGGCGCCACGACGGTGGTGTCGGGAGCTCTCTATCTGGTGCAATGGGCTCGGCAGATCTCGAGCCTGGAGGACGGGGCATGACGGTTCAGCGCCAGCTCTGGTTCTGGCTTGTCACGGCGGCCGTGCTGTTGACGCTCCTGATCCTGGTGCGTTCCATCCTGCTGCCTTTTGTGGCCGGCATGGCGGCGGCCTACTTTCTCGATCCAGCGGCCGACAAGCTGGAGGGCTGGGGTTGGCCGCGAACCCTGGCCACGGCGCTGATCACTCTGGTTTTCTTCCTTTTTATCATCGTGCTTTTCGTCTTGCTGTTCCCCGTCCTGCAGGATCAGGTGTTGGGTTTCGTGGAGCGCCTGCCGGCCTATATCGACCGCGCCAGAGAACTGCTCATCCCGCTGGTCGACCGCCTCTTGATCCGCTTCGAATTGGGCACCATGGGCGACGTGCGCGAGATGGCCCTGGGTTTCGCGGAAACCGTGGTAGGCGGGCTGGGCGGTGCCTTGCGCGGGCTCTGGAGCCGGGGTCTGGCCATCTTCAATGTGCTCGGCCTGATTTTCATCACTCCCATCGTGACCTTCTACCTGTTGCGCGATTGGGACCACATCGTCGCCCGTATCGATGCCATCTGGCCCCGCCACCACGCTGCAACGGTGCGCCGCCAGCTTGACCTGATCGACCAGGCCATGGCCGGCTTCGTGCGCGGCCAGGCCACGGTGGCGGCGACGCTGGGCACCATCTACGGCATCGGCTGGTCGCTGGCCGGACTGGAGTTCGGACTGGTCATCGGCTTGGGCACGGGAGTTCTGGCTTTCGTGCCTTACGTCGGTGCCGCGGTTGGTTTTCTTACCGCTCTACTGGTGGGCTTTCTGCAGTTCGGCCTGGAGCAGCCAATGCCGCTGGGCATCATCATCGGCGTCTTCGTCGCCGGTCAGTCTCTGGATGCCAGCTTTCTCACGCCCAAGCTGGTGGGCGGCCGGGTCGGGCTGCATCCGGTGTGGGTTATCTTCGCCCTCTTGGCCGGCGGCACGCTGTTTGGTTTCGTCGGTGTACTGATCGCCGTGCCGACGGCGGCGGCGATCGGCGTCATGGTTCGTTTCGCCGCCGAGCAGTACCGCGCCAGCGCCCTCTATTCACACCCCAACAGCGATATCGGTGACGACGGCGACCCGGGCCCCCAGCTATGACGGCGCAACTGGCCTTCGATCTGGCCCAGCGGCCGGCGCTGGGGGCCGAGGACTTTTTGGTAGCCGAGAGCAATGCCGAGGCCGTCTCCTGGCTCGATCGCTGGCCCGACTGGCCGGGCCGGGCGCTGGCGCTCCATGGTCCACCGGGGTCGGGCAAGAGCCATCTCGTGCACGTTTGGCAAGCCGCCACGGGGGGCACGCTGCTGAACCACGAGGACGTGGCGGCGGCGCGGGGTGACCTGATGGGCCCGGGAGCAACCGCCGTGGCGTTGGACGATGCCGATCGGGCACCACAGAACGAGGCCTTGCTGCATCTTTACAACGGTATCGTCGAGGCCGGCGGCACCTTGCTGCTGACCGGCCAGACACCACCGGCACGCTGGGAGGTGGCGCTGGCCGATCTGCGCTCCCGTCTGCGGGCCATCCCCGCAGTAGCGGTGTTGCCGCCCGACGACGCCCTGTTGGCGGCGCTGTTGGTCAAGCTGTTCGCTGATCGCCAGTTGCGTGTGGCCGTGGATCTCGTCCACTATCTCGTCGGCCGCCTCGAGCGATCACCCGATGCAGCCCGCCGGGCCGTGGTGGCGCTCGACGAGGGTGCCCTGGCCAAAGGCCGTGAAATCACCGTGCCGCTGGCCCGGGAAGTACTGTTTTCGAAAGCTCGGGCAGAAAGGTAGAGGTATCCATGGATCTAGGAATTGCCGGCCGCAAGGCCATCGTCTGTGCCGCCAGTAAGGGGCTGGGCAAGGGCTGCGCCAGTTCGCTGGCGCGTGAGGGCGTCGAACTCACCATTTCGGCCCGCACAGTGGAAACGCTGGAAGCCACAGCCGAGGAAATCCGCGCCGCCACCGGGGCCACAGTGCATACCGCGCCGGGCGACATCTCGACGCCCGAGGGCCGCGCCGCGGTGCTCGCGAAATGTCCCCAACCCGATATCCTGGTCAACAACAACGGTGGCCCGCCGCCTGGCGATTTTCGCGACTGGCAGCGCGAAGATTGGATCAAGGCGCTGGACGGCAACATGCTGGCCGCCATCGAGCTCATCAAAGCCACCGTCGACGGCATGATCGAACGGCGCTGGGGCCGCATCGTAAACGTCACTTCGGGCGCCGTGCGCTCGCCGATCCCTATTCTCGGGCTCTCCAACGGCGCCCGCGCCGGCCTGACCGGCTTTTGCGCCGGGCTCTCGCGCCAGACGGCAGCTCACAACGTTACCATCAACAACATCCTGCCCGGTCCCTTCGACACCGACCGATTGCGAGGCAACCTGGCCAAAATGGCGGAGCGCGCCGGCGGTTCGGCGGACGAGCTCTACCAGCAGCGCTGCCAGCAGAATCCCAGCAAACGCGTTGGCACGGCCGAGGAATTCGGGGAGGCCTGCGCTTTTCTCTGCAGCGACCAGGCCGGCTTTATCGTCGGACAGAACCTGTTGCTGGACGGCGGTGAATTCAACTCGACTATGTAGTGGCGGAAGCCAGGAAGGGGCGCGAAATGGGGCCTTTGAAAACGATTGCGGCGGCTGTTCTGATCAGCCTGCTGGGATTGTCTGCTCAGGCAGCGGAGGGAGCCGCAGCGCTTGGTCTGTGGACCACCGAAGGCGGCAAGTCGCGGGTCGAGATCTTCGACTGTGCCGGCAAGTTGTGCGGCAAGATCGTCTGGCTCAAGGAGCCATTGGACGACAAGGGCCAGGAAAAAGTCGACCGCGAAAACCCGGACGAGGCGTTGAAGAGCCGCAAGATCCTTGGTCTGCCACTGCTCAGCGATTTCGTCGCCGACGGCGACAGCGGCCGCCAGTGGACCGACGGGCGCATCTACAATCCAGAGGACGGGCAGACCTATAAATGCAATATGGAACTGCAGGACGACGGCAGCCTGAAGGTACGCGGTTACGTCGGCCTGCCGCTGTTTGGCAAAACCCAGATCTGGACGCCAGCGAAATAAGATCTATTCGGCCAGCTCCTTCGGCCTGATGAAGTCGCGCAGCGTTGCGCAGGCCGGCTGGACATCGGTCCAGCAGGGACTGTCGAGTTCGAATTCGGCCAGGGCACAGGTGGGGAATTTAGCCAGTTTGGCCGGTAGCTCGGCGCCGTTGGCCAGGGCCAGGGCCAAACTGGCCAGGCCGGGGTTGTGGGCGATTACCAGAACCGAGCCGACGCTATCGTTGCAGCAGCTGATTTCTTCGAGGATCTCGCCCGGGCTGGCCAGGTAGAGCCCCTGGCGATGCTCGACCGGCGGCGCCTCCTCCAGTTCGGCCGCCACGCCTTCCCAGGTCTCGCGCGCCCGCACCGCTGTCGAGCAAAGCACCAGTTCGGGCATCAGTTCACGCTGGCGAACGTAGCCTCCGATCAAGCCCGTGGCTTGGCGGCCGCGTTGGTTCAGCGGCCGCGCGCGATCACCGCCGAACAGGCTGCCATGGTCCGACTTGGCATGGCGCAGCAGGTATAGCCTTTTCATGGCCCCAGCATGCCACGGCGGCGCCCGGATTGGACAGCGGTTCGTACGCCCTTTAGAATCATTTTCGAACAAAAGGGGGCGGTCCGGTGAGCACCCAAGTCGAACGTAGATTGGCAGCAGTGCTGGCTGCCGACGTGGTCGGCTACACGCGTTTGATGGAGGCCGACGAGGAGGCCACCCTGGCGGCCTGGTGGGGGGCCCGCAAAGACGTCATCGACCCCGGCATAGCCGCTCACGGCGGCCGCATCGTCAAGCACACAGGCGACGGTTTTCTGGCTGAATTTGCCACCGTCGTCGAGGCGGTGCGCTGTGCCACCGAGATGCAGCAAGGCTTGGCGGCGGCGGCCATCGACTTCCGCATGGGTATCAATCTTGGCGACATCGTGGCTGACGACGAGGACATCTACGGCGATGGCGTCAATCTGGCGGCCCGCATCGAGGCCCTGGCCGATCCCGGCGGTATCTGCATCTCGAGCAGTGTCTACGACCAGGTCCACAAAAAACTCGACCTTGGCTTCGAGGACTGCGGCGAGCATCGGCTCAAGAACGTCTCGACACCGGTGCGGGTGTTCAAGGTGCGGCCGGGCGCTAGCACCGAGAAAGCGGCGGCAGGACCCAACCTCGAACAGGAAATCCGCTTCTGTACCTCATCGGACGGCGTCGGCCTGGCCTACGCCTCGGTCGGTTCGGGTCCGGCGCTGGTCAAGTCGGCCAACTGGCTCAATCATCTCGAATACGATTGGGAAAGCCCCATTTGGCGCCACGTGCTGCGCGACCTGGCAGCGCACCACCGCCTGATCCGCTACGACGCCCGGGGCAACGGGCTTTCGGACCGGGAGATCACGGATTTCTCACTCGAGGACCGGGTTGCCGATCTCGAGGCGGTGGTCGACGCGGCGGGACTGGAACGTTTTGCCTTGTTGGGGATCTCTCAAGGTTGCGCGGTCTCTATCGCTTTCGCCGCCCGTCAACCTGAGCGGATCAGCCATCTTGTCCTCTATGGCGGCTACATACGTGGGCGCAACCACCGGGGCTCCGTCGCCGCCGCTGGCGAAGCGGAGGCATTGGAAATCTTGATCCACCAAGGTTGGGGCCAAGAAAACCCAGCCTTTCGCCAGGTCTTCACCTCACTATTCGTGCCCGATGGCAGCGCCGAGCAGATGCAGTGGTTCAACGATCTCATGCGCATCACCGCCACGCCCGAAACGGCGACGTTGATCTGGCGGGCGCTGAACGAGATCGAGGTCAGCGACTTGGCCCAAGAGCTTTCCGTTCCCACCCTTATCCTGCACTGCCGTGAGGATGCCATAGTACCCTTCGAGGAGGGACGGCGTATGGCGGCGACAATTCCAGGTGCGCGTTTCGTCGCCCTGGAAGGCCGCAACCATCTGATCCTGGAGCATGAGCCGGCCTGGCAGCGCTTTCTGGCGGAGGTCGAAGGTTTTTTGGCGAGCGAATAGCGGCCGCCAAGCTTGACTTTCGAGGCCTGCGGCAGTATCCCAACATGGGCGGTAACTGATTGGAACAACAGGAGAAATTCGAGTGGTCAAGGGGACTTCTCAGGCTGCACCGGAGCCCGAATTCGAGGTTCCTGCCGATTTCGCCAACTCCAAGGCGCGCTTCATCAATCGCGAACTCTCCTGGCTGGCCTTTAACGAACGCGTGCTCGAGGAGGCCGACAATCCCAATTACCCACTGCTCGAGCGCATCAGTTTCCTCTCCATCTCGGCTGTCAACCTGGACGAGTTCTACACCGTGCGCGTGGCCGGCATCCGCGGCCAGATCGCTGCCGGGGTGCGCGAGCTGAGTCAGGACGGCTTGACTCCGGCACGCCAGCTCGAGGCCATCAATCAACGTGCCGCCGGGTTGCTGGCTAACCAGCAAGAGGTTTGGGAGCGCCTCAGGAGCGAGTTGGCGGCGGCCGGTATCGGCGTCCTCGGGCTCAATGATCTGAGCCCCGAGGAGCACGCCTGGATCGAGGAGATCTTCCTCGAACGCATCTTTCCGCTGCTGACGCCGATTGCCGTCGATCCGGCTCATCCCTTTCCCTTCATCCCAAATATGGGCTTTGCCCTGGTGCTGGAGCTGAGCCGGCAGACGGACGGCCGCACGATGCAGGCGCTGTTGCCGCTGCCCAACCAGGTCGACCGCTTCATCCGTCTACCCGGCGAGGAGATTCGCTTCCTCTCGCTGGAGAACCTGGTCGAACTCTTCCTCGACCGGCTGTTCCCCGGCTACCTGGTAACGGGCCAGGGACTGCTCAGGATATTGCGCGACAGTGACATCCAGATCGAGGAAGAAGCCGAAGACCTGGTGCGCTTTTTCGAATCGGCCATCAAGCAGCGCCGCCGTGGCATCGTCATCCGTCTCAAGGTCGACGCCGCCATGCCGCTCGATCTCAGGCACTTCGTGGCCGAGGAACTGGGCGTACCCGAGGACGAGGTTACCGTGGTCGACGGCATTCTGGGCCTGGCCGATACCACCCAGCTGCTCATCGACGACCGGCCCGACCTCAAGTTTTCACCTTACAGTGCCCGGTACCCTGAGCGCATCCGTGATTTCGGCGGTGACTGTTTCGCCGCCATCCGGCAAAAGGACATCGTCGTTCACCACCCGTACGAAAGCTTTGACGTGGTGGTGCATTTTATCCGTCAGGCCACAGCCGACCCCCAGGTCGTGGCCATCAAGCAGACGCTTTATCGCACCAGCGACGATTCGCCGGTGGTCAAGGCACTGATCGCGGCCGCTGAATCGGGCAAGACGGTGACAGCGTTGATCGAACTCAAGGCGCGCTTCGACGAGGAGGCCAACATCAAGCTGGCTCGGGACCTGGAGCGTGCCGGGGTGCAGGTGGTTTATGGCTTCGTCGACCTCAAGACCCACGCCAAGCTGTCGCTGGTGGTGCGGCGCGAGCAGAACCGGCTGCGTTCCTACGTCCATGTCGGCACCGGCAACTACCACCCGGTGACGGCCAAGACCTATACCGATCTCTCGTTCTTCACCACCGACCCGACTATCGCCCGCGATGCCGTGCACATCTTCAATTACATGACCGGATATGCCCCGCCGGCCCACCTGGAGAAGCTGGTGATATCGCCTGAGAGCCTGCGCGAAACGTTGCTCGGGCTGATCGAGGCCGAGCTCGAGCACGCCGAGGCTGGCCGCCCCGCCGCCATCTGGGCCAAGCTCAACTCGCTGGTCGACGGTGAGGTCATCGACGCCCTTTACCGGGCCAGCCAAGCGGGTGTCGCCATCGACCTGGTGGTGCGCGGCATCTGCTGCTTGCGGCCTGGCGTGCCGGGCTTTTCCGAGAACATACGGGTGCGCTCGATCGTCGGCCGCTTTCTCGAGCACTCGCGCATCTGCTGTTTCGGCAACGGCCATGGCCTGCCCTCGGCCGAGGCTAGGCTGTTGATCTCGTCGGCGGACTGGATGCCACGCAATTTCGACGGCCGCTTGGAAATAATGGCGCCGCTAGAAAATCCCACAGTGCAACAGCAGGTGCTCGAGCAGGTGATGATCGCCAATCTGAAGGACGAGGCCAACACCTGGACGCTGGGCCCCGATGGCTCCTACGGCCGCATCGAGGCAGGAGAGGATGCTTTTTCCGCTCACTCCTACTTCATGACCAATCCCAGCCTGTCGGGCCGCGGCACAGCATTGAGCGAAGAGCAACCGAGCCCGCGCCTGGTCCTCGACAACGACTGACGTGACCTCTGCGCCGATGACCGATGCGGCGCCAGCGCCGACGACCGACGCGGCGCTCGCGCCCACGGCGCGGGCGGCGGTCATCGACATCGGCTCCAACTCGGTGCGCCTGGTAGTCTTCGAAGGTGCCACCCGGGCGCCGCTCCCGGTATTCAACGAGCGCGTTCTGTGCGGCCTGGGCCGAAATTTGGCCAGCGCCGGCGACCTGGCGCCCGAGGCCGCGGCCCAGGCCCATACGGCCATCGCCCGCTATGCCACGTTGTGTCGCCGCATGGCCATCGAGGCACCGATCGTGGTGGCCACCGCGGCGGTGCGCGAGGCGGCCAACGGAGAGGCCTTCGTGGCCGAGGTGGCGGAACGATCCGGCCTCGACGTAAGGGTGTTGTCGGGCCGCCAGGAAGCCGAGGCCGCGGCAGCTGGCGTCGCCGCCGCCTTTCCCGGGGCGGCCGGCGTCATGGGCGATCTCGGCGGTGGCAGCCTGGAACTGGTTGGTCTGGGTGGCCATGGCGCCGAAACTGACGATGTTGTGGGCGAGGGCATCACGCTGCCGCTGGGACCGCTGAGGTTAGCTGGTGGCTCGGCCGAGGCCGTCGATGCGGCGCTGGCGGAGGCCTCCTGGCTGGCTGGCCGGGGCGGCGATTTTTTTGCTGTCGGCGGCACCTGGCGGGCGCTCGCTCGCATCCACATGGCGCAGGCCCGCTATCCTCTGCGCGTGGTGCACCACTACGCCCTGGCCCGAGCCGAGGCCGAGACTTTCAGCGAGATGATGGCCGGCCTCGGTCCCGATTCGCTGGCCGGCATCCCCAGCATCAACCGTGCCCGCCTGGCCGCCCTGCCGGCGGCGGCCCTGGTGCTCAATCGGCTACTGACGCGGATACAGCCGCGAAACCTGCTGATCTCCGCCTGGGGTCTGCGCGAAGGGCTGCTCTTTCAGCAGCTTCCACCCGAGCGCCAAGGTCTCGACCCGCTGATCGAATCCTGCCGCGCCTTCGCCCGCCAGACCAGCCGCGACGCCACATTGGGCGGTGCGTTCGGCGACGAATTGGCAGCTTGGATGGCGCCGCTATTCGATGGTGAGAATGCCGCAGAGAAGCGACTTCGACTGGCCGCCTGCTTGCTCAGCGACGTCGCCTGGCGGGCCCACCCTGATTATCGCGCCGAACGTGCCGTCGAGGGCACGCTTTATGCTCCCTTCACCGGCATCGACCACCCCGGTCGAGGATTTCTGGCCCTGGCCGTCAACGCCCGCTATGCCGGCGACACCAGCCGCACTGCCCGCGCTCTGGTCGACGAGGATCAGGCGCGCCGGGCCGAGCGCGTCGGCCTGGCGTTGCGCCTGGCCCAGACCTATTCGGGTGGCCTGCCTGGCCTGGTCGCTGCCAGCGGCCTGGAAATCCGGGGCCGGCAGCTTCTTTTCCGGGTGCCGGCCGCTGACCGGGCGCTGCTCAACGACACCGTCCAGCGACGCCTTGTGGCGTTGGCCGAAGCCTTCGGAATGGAGTCGGCAGTCGAGAAGGGCGATCGATGACCGATATCGCCACCGAACGGCTCAAGCTGCGGCGCTTCAAAGCCGATGACGCCGCGGCCCTGGGTGCCATGCTGGCCGATCCCGAGACCATGAAGTTTTTCCCCTACGTGGCCGAGACGCCAGCGGAGGGGCGGCGCTTGGCGCTCAAGCACATCACCTATTTCGAGCGCCACTGGCAGGAACGCGGCTACGGCGTCTGGGCGGTGACGGAAGCCGGTGGCCGGCTGGTCGGACGATGCGGTATCCGCAACTGGGAGAGCATCGACGATATCGAGGTGCTCTACCTCATCGAGCGCAGCCGCTGGGGCCGGGGCTATGCCACCGAGGTAGCACGGGCGGCATTGGAATTCGGCTTCAACCAAGTCGGCCTCGAAAGGATCGCCGCCGTCACCCACCAGGACAACAGTGCCTCGCAGCGCGTACTCGGCAAGTTGGGCCTGCGTTTCGTTCGGGAGTTGGAAATCGAGGGGTTGCCGGCGTTGTGGTTCAGCGTCGAGCGAAAAGATTTCGTCGCTGAGTGATCCTTTAGCCTTCGGCCTTCTGCTCCACCTTCTTCTCCGGCGGTAGCGCCACGCGGATGTGCAGGTCGCGCAACTGACGGGCCGAGACCTCGGCCGGGGCGCCCATCAGCAGGTCTTCGGCCTGCTGGTTCATGGGGAAGGCCACGACCTCGCGGATATTGGGCTCGTTGGCCAGCAGCATGACGATGCGGTCGATGCCTGGCGCGATGCCGCCGTGGGGCGGTGCGCCGAGGCGCAAGGCCCGCAGCATGCCGCCGAACTCCGTCTCAACGACGTCTTGGCCATAACCGGCAAGTTCGAAGGCCTTGATCATGGTCTCGGGATCGTGGTTTCGGATGGCGCCCGAGGAGAGCTCGATGCCGTTGCAGACGATGTCGTACTGGAAGCCCAGGATCTCGAGCGGATCCTGGTTGGCCAGCGCCTCGAGTCCGCCCTGGGGCATCGAAAAAGGATTGTGGCTGAACTCGATCTTCTGTTCGGTCTCGCTCCACTCGTACATGGGATAGTCGACGATCCAGCAAAAGCGGAAGGTCTCGTTCTCCCCGAGTTCGAGCTCGCGGCCGACGCGCAGCCGTGCCAGGCCGGCCAGCTCGGCCGCCTTGGCCGGTACGTCGCAGGCGAAGAAGAGCGCATCGCCGTCGCTTAGCCCCGACAGCGCGCGCAGTTGGTCCACCCGTTCCTCGCCCAGGTTCTTGGCGATCGGGCCCTTGCCCCCGCCGGCTTCGAAGATCACGTAACCTAGTCCCGGCCAGCCCTCGGCGCGGGCCCAGTCGTTGGTCTTGTCGAAGAAACTGCGTGGGCGGCTGCCCGAGCCCGGAGCGGGAATGGCCCGCACCACCGAGCCCTTTTCGATGGCCTTGGCGAAGATGCCGAAATTGGAGCCGCGGAAGGCCTCGGTGACGTCGCAAATCTCCAGGGGATTGCGCAGGTCCGGCTTGTCGGAGCCGTACTTCAGCATAGCCTCCGCGTAGGGGATGCGGGGGAAGGGCAGTGCCGTTACCGGCCAATCGCTGAACTCCTCGAAGAGCCCGTGCATGACAGGCTCGATGGCGGCGAAGACGTCTTCTTGTTCGACGAAGCTCATTTCCAGGTCGAGCTGGTAGAACTCGCCCGGCGAGCGGTCGGCGCGGGCGTCCTCGTCGCGAAAGCAGGGCGCGATCTGGAAGTAGCGGTCGAAGCCGGCAATCATATAGAGCTGCTTGAACTGCTGCGGTGCCTGGGGGAGCGCGTAGAACTTGCCGGGATGCATACGGCTGGGCACGAGAAAATCACGCGCGCCTTCCGGCGATGAGGCGGTCAGAATCGGCGTCTGGAACTCGGTGAAGCCCTGGGCCGTCATGCGTTGGCGAATACTGGTGATGATACCGGCCCTGAGCGTGATGTTCTGGTGCAAGCGCTCGCGGCGCAGGTCCAGCGGCCGGTGGCGCAGCCGAATATCCTCGGGGTATTCCTGTTCGCCGAATACCGGCAGCGGCAGCTCCTCGGCCGCCGATTGGACCTCGATTTCCTCGAGGCGCAGCTCGACCTTGCCGGTGGGCAGTTTGGGGTTGACGGTCTCTTCACTGCGCGCCACTACCCGGCCACTCACCGTCAGCACGCTTTCCGGCCGGATGCGCTCCAAGAGCGCGAAATGCGTGCTGTCTGCCTCCGCCACCAACTGGGTCAGGCCGTAGTGGTCCCGCAGATCGACGAACAGTAGGTTGCCGTGGTCGCGCTTGCGGTGCACCCAGCCCGAAAGCCGGGCTTGGGAGCCCACGTCGTCTTCGCGTAATTGTCCGCAAGTGTGGCTGCGATACCTGTGCATGTCGATCCGTCCGGGGGCTGTGCGGTAGGGCCGGAAAAGCGCATGGATCAAGGGGGGTTGTCAAGGTCCCCTTGGTGCTGTCCGGGTTTCGTGTATAACCCTTGCATGAGTGTTATTTCGAGTAGCGCCGAGTTGGCCGATCTCTGTGGCCGGCTGGCCCGGGCGCCCTTTGTCACCGTCGACACCGAGTTCATTCGCGAAAGCACCTTCTGGCCGCGGCTCTGCCTGGTCCAGGTGGCCGGACCCGAGGACGCTGTGGCCATCGACTCCCTGGCCGAGGGCATCGATCTGGCGCCGTTACTGGAGCTGTTGGCGGCGCCCGGGGTGCTCAAGGTGTTTCATTCAGCGCGCCAGGACATCGAGATTTTCTACCAGCTCAGTGGCCGCGTGCCGGCGCCGCTATTCGATACTCAGTTGGCCGCCATGGTTTGCGGCTTCGGCGAATCGGCGGCTTACGAGACGTTGGTCAAGAAGCTGGTGGGCAAGCAGGTGGACAAGTCCTCGCGCTTTACCGACTGGGCCAGGCGGCCGCTCAGCGAGCGCCAGATCAAATATGCGCTGGGTGACGTCACGCATCTGCGCGGGGTTTACGAAAAATTGGCCGCCCAGTTGGAGGAGACCGGCCGCAGCCACTGGCTCGACGACGAGATGGCGTTGCTCTCCGATCCCAAAATCTACGAAATGCCGCCTGGGGAGGCCTGGCAGCGCATCAAGACCCGCAGCACCAATCCCCGCATGCTGGGCATCCTGCGCGAGGCAGCGGGCTGGCGTGAAAGCGAAGCGCAACGCCGCAACGTGCCGCGCAACCGGGTGGTGCGCGATGAGGCGCTGCTCGAGATTTCTGCCCATCCGCCGGGAAATCCAGATGAACTCAAGCGTATTCGGGCCTTCCCCCGCGGCCTGGCCGAAGGGGCGGCGGGCCGGCAGCTATTGGAGGCCGTTGCACGAGGCAAGGCCCAGTCCGAGGATGAACTGCCACAGCGAGAGCGGCCACCACAATTGCCGCGTGGTGCCGGCCCGTTGGTCGATCTTTTGAAAGTGCTGCTCAAGATGAAGTGCGAGGAGCACGGCGTGGCCCAGAAGCTGGTAGCCAACAGCAGCGATCTCGAGCGTATCGCCCTGGACGATGAGGCCCAGGTGGCGGCCCTGACAGGGTGGCGGCAGGAGGTCTTCGGGGCCGACGCGTTGCGCCTGAAACGCGGTGAACTGGCGCTCGGGGCGGTCGGCAAAGGCATTTGCGCCGTCGAACTTTTGCCGTCAGAATGAGACGAACGTCACATTACCGATGAGCAGCCTGAATTAGGCTGTTCGCCAAGCGGCGCGGCAACGTATCCGGGCCGCGACCAACGGTTGGACAGACAATTCTGCGCAGGAGAATGACATGAGTGACCAAAGCTCTGCTGGTGTTGAGCAAAGCGGCAAGTCCGGCGGCGACGCCTCCGCGGGTGCCTATGGCGGTGCCAGTTCGGGCGCCAGCGCCGGAACTTCCCAAGGCTGGTCCTGGGGTGCCGATGCCGACACCCACTCCCACTCAGGTGCCAGTGCCGGCGCCGGTGCCGGGGCCTCGGGCGGCGACGTGACCGATCAGACCTCTATCGGTTCGATCAACGTCAGCTCGTAACGATCAAGCGCCACAAAGCGCTTTGGGAAACCCCGCCACTTGGCGGGGTTTCTTCGTTTTGGGATTTGACGAATGACCAAACCCTGCCTCGACCCGGATCCCAACCCGCGGCCAGCGAAGTTTGTCCTACCGCCAGGTTCTTGTGATTGCCACGTTCACGTGATCGGCCTGCCACTTCCTGTGGTGGTCGACCATATGGGTCACATGAATACCGGCCACGGCATCGACCACACCGGATTTCAGGCGCTCCTCGATCTCGTGGGCCAGGGCGTCTGCTGGGTCAAGCTCTCGGGCAACTACCGCATTTCTGCTGCCGGTCCGCTCTACGCCGACGCCCAGCCTTTCGCCCGGGCGCTGATCGCGGCCGGCCCCGAGCGCATGCTCTGGGGCAGCGACTGGCCGCATCCGGCTCTTCACTCGCATATGCCCAACGATGGCGATCTGTTCGATGCCCTCGATGACTATGCGCCCGAGGCCGAACTCAAGTGCGCTATCCTGGTCGACAACCCGGCGAGATTGTACGGTTTCGACAAATAGCGGGAAGTTGGGAGAAGCCCGATGACCAGTATCACGGCGATTCGGTCCTGCACGGTGCGCATTCCGTTGGACGTGGCCACCTCGTTTTCGACCCGTCAGGTGCTGGCCCGTGAGTTCGCCTTGGTCGAGGTCGAGGCTGATGATGGGCACCAGGGCATCGGCTTCACCTACGGCGGCAGCGCCGCCGGCAGTATCGTCACCGAGGCTGTGCGCGAGTTGTTGGCACCTGTGCTGTTAGGCGAGGATTCCTATCGGGTCGAGGGCCTGTGGGCCGAGATGTACCAGGAAGCGTTGTTGCAAGGTCGTACAGGCTCGGTCATGCGGGCCCTGAGCGCTCTCGATATGGCGCTTTGGGACCGCAACGCCCGGGCCGCCGGGCTGCCGCTTTACAAGCTGCTGGGCGGCTACGCCGAGGATTCGGTGCGGGGCTACGCCAGCGGCGGCTACTACCTCGAAGGCAAGACGCCGGAGATGCTGGGGGATGAGCTGCGCGGCTACGTCGATCTCGGCTTCGATGCCGTCAAGATCAAGGTCGGAAGCCTCGAGCCGCACCAGGAGGGCGAGCGCCTGGCGGCCGTTCGTCAGGCCATCGGCGACGAGGTGCTGTTGATGCTCGATTGCACCAACGGCTGGCGTAACCTCGAAACGGCGCTGCGCCACATGGCGGTCTACGAGCAATATGACCCCTATTTCATCGAAGAACCCTTCCTCCCCGATGACATCGACAACCATGCCCGCTTGGTGCAGAGCACCCATGTACCCGTGGCCACCGGCGAGATCGAGGCTGGGCGCTGGCGCTTCAAGGAGCTATTGGACCGTGAAGCCGCCACCATCCTGCAGCCCGACGCCATTTGCTGCGGCGGCATTACCGAATTCCGCCGCATCGCCGCTTTGGCTGCCAGCTACGGCGTCTCGGTGGCGCCCCACGCCTACCACGAATTGCACCTGCACCTGGCCGCCAGCACCCCCAACGCGACCTTCGTCGAGGTGTTCACCGACGACAGCATCGTCAACTTCCGCCGCCTCATCGAGCCCCAAGCGGTGGTCGAGGGCGGCCGGGTGCTGTTGCCCGATCGACCTGGTCTAGGCTTCGATTTCGTCGCCGAAGCGGTGGACCGGTACGCCGTCCAGCCCTGGGCAGAGTAAGAATGGGGACACGTACCTTAATGCCTATTTCTTAGGCATTAAGGTACGTGTCCCCAACGCAAGGAATTCCATCTTTTTTGCGATCTATGGGGAAAAACGTCTCTAGACCTTCCATAGGCTCTTTTGGGAGAGAAAAAAACCAGGAGGGGCCGAAATGCCGAGAACAGCCCGGGTGGTCGTGCCGGGATTTCCCCATCACATTCTGCAGCGCGGCAACCGTCGCCAGCGGACTTTCTTCAGCACCGAGGATTTTCACGCCTACCGGCATTTTCTGGCGGCAAGCTGCCGTCGTCAGGGCGTGCAGATTTGGGCTTACTGCTTGATGCCCAACCACGTTCATGTGGTGGCAGTACCTTCCTCGGCGGAAGCCCTGGCTCGCGCTTTCGGCGCCGCTCACCGTAGCTACACCGCGCGTATCAATCAGCGCGAAGGTTGGCGGGGCTTTCTTTGGCAGGGCCGCTTTGCATCCCATGTCATGGATGTCCGCCATGCCCTCAATGCCATGCGCTACGGCGAAATGAACCCGATTCGGGCCGGTCTTGCGGTAAGCCCCGAATCCTATCCCTGGAGCAGCGCCGCGAACCACCTGCTGGGTGAGTTCGATCCTCTGCTTTCGCCCTGTCCGTTGATCGAGGTGGGCGCTGCCTGGCGGCGATTCTTGGAGGCGGAGACTGGCGGGGAAGAAATGGAACGCCTGCGTCGCCACGGCCGCTCGGGTCGGCCACTGGGTAGCGAGGCTTTTGTCGCCGAGCTCGAGACCAAACTTGGCCGCTCTTTGCGCCACAAGAGGGAGTAGGGGGTGAAGTTGGGGACACACACCTTAACGCCTAATATTTGGGCATTAAGGTGTGTGTCCCCAACTTTAGCCGCCGAAGACGCGGCTCAGGATCTCGGTCGTGCGTTTGGCGGGGTTGCGGCGGATTTCGGCCTCCTCGCGGGCCAGGTAGTGAAACAGGCCCTCCAGCGCTTTGCCCGTGGCGTGGTCCGAGAGCTGGGTCTTGACGTCGGGCACCAGCGGCAGCTTGGTGTAGTCCTCCATCAAACGGTCGTACGAAGCGATGGCGCCGACTTCGGCCAGGGTGCGGTCGACGATGGGCTTGATCAGGGCCGCGAGATCGCCCGACGACACACGTTCGAAATAACGCGTGGCGGCGTCGTCTGCTCCTTCGTAGATGCCCCGGGCGTCGTCGAGCGTCATGCCCTCGATGGCCTGCCAGAAGATCTCCTTGGTGCCCGGCGCTGCGGCCTCGGCGGCTCTGTTGAGCTTGAGCTCGACGTCGTCGGCCAGAGCCGAGAGCCCGAACTGCTTGAGCATGGATTGCACCTTGGCCAGTTCCGGGGGCAGCGGAATGTGGATGGTCGGGTCGGCGTTGTAGCCGTCAGCCGCGCCCAATTGCGTCACCACGCGTCCACTGCCCACCTTCAGCGCTTCGCGCAGTCCGGCCACGATGTCGCCGGTGCTCAGCGCCGTGGCTGTGCCACTGCTGCCCTCGCCGCCGGTAACGCTGCCGACGGCGTCACCGACTCCTTTTTTTAGCTTGTTGAGCCAGCTTTGGGCCTCGGCCGGCACGGGTGCCGCCAGAACCAGCATGACGATCAGCGTAATCGCGCGCATGACAATGCCTCCCGAAGCGTTCGTCCAGAAGGCCAAGAATAACAAAAAGCCCCCCGTGGGGGAAAAAGGGGGCGCGCGGTTCTGGCGGTGTGTAGAACGGCGCGCCCCTAGTTCACAGGGAGGACTTACCAATGAGCAGTTACCACACGTCGCACCACGCGTACTGAACCTCTGGTGGGCGGCAAGGCCGGGTCATCAGGAACAACCACTGGTGCCGCCGCAGGTGTTGCATTTCATGCAGGTGCCATTGCGTACCAGCGTGAAGTTGCCGCATTCGCCGCATGCGTCGCCCTCGTAGCCTTGCACCCGGGCCTTGGCGATGGCCTGACTTTGGCTGTCTGCTTGGTGGTCCGCTTGACTGGCCAGGGCCGGGCTGACAGCCAGCGCCGGACCGCCGCTTGTCGCCAATCCGAGACCGCTGTCGCCGGCCAGAGCGGTGGTCGCCTGGGTTTGAGCTGCCCCATCGCCGCCTTCGAAAACATACAAATTATTGCGCACGTAGCCGTTGCTGGCGAAGCCGCTGGCAGCCGCCGGTCGCGGCCCCTCGATCTCGATCTCCAGGTGTTCGCCGTCGCCGCCGCCCAAGCTGTCGGGCCGCAGGTCATCGGGCTCCACGTGGCTCAGGTCATCGCGGCCCAAGTAAGAGATCGCCAGCTCGCGGAAGACGTAGTCCAGCAGCGAGGTCGACATCTTGATGGCGTCATTGCCTTCGACGATACCCGAGGGCTCGAAGCGCACGAAGGTGAAGGCGTCGACGAATTCGTCCAGCGGTACGCCGTATTGCAGGCCGATCGAGATGGCGATGGCGAAGTTGTTCATCAGGCTGCGGAAGGCGGCACCTTCCTTGTGCATGTCGATGAAGATTTCGCCCAGTGTGCCGTCGTCGTATTCGCCGGTGCGGAGGTAAACTTTGTGGCCGCCCACCGCCGCTTTCTGGGTGTAGCCCTTGCGCCGGTGCGGCAGGCGCCGCCGTGAGGCTTGCTCCCACATCGGTACCAGGCGTTCAGCGATGACCTGGGGGCGTTCATTGACCAGCGCCGCCGGTTCGTCGGCCAGTTCCTCGTCGCTGGCGTCCCAATCGATCAGTGCCGCAGCCAACGGCTGGCTCAGCTTGGAGCCGTCACGATAAATGGCGTTGGCCTTGAGGCCGAGCTGCCAGGATAGCCGGTAGGCATCTTGGATTTGCTCGATGGTGGCGGCGTTGGGCATGTTGATGGTCTTGGAGATGGCGCCGGATATGAAGGGCTGGGCCGCCGCCATCATGTGGATATGGCTTTGCGTCGAGAGGAAGCGCTGGCCGGTCTTGCCACAGGGGTTGGCGCAGTCGAACACCGGCAGGTGCTCGGCGTTCAGGCCGGGCGCGCCTTCCAGCGTCATGGCCCCGGCACAATAGAGGTTGGCGGCCTCGATCTCGCCGGCGCCGAAACCCAACGCCGTCAGCATGTCGAACGACACCTCGTCCAGCGCCTCGGCCTCGAGACCCAGGGTGGTGGTGCAGAACTCCTCACCCAGCGTCCACTTGTTGAAGGCGAATTTGATGTCGAAGGCCGTTTCGAGTGCCCGCTCAAGAACCTCCAGTTTGTCCGGCGTGAAGCCGCGGGCCGTCAGGTTTTCGTGGTTGACGCCCGGGGCGCTGACCAGCGTGCCGTGGCCGACGGCGTAAGCGGTAATGTCCGCAATGGCCTCGGGCGAGTAGCCCAGTGTTGCCAAGGCGACCTTGACGCCGCGGTTGATGATGCGGAAATAGCCGCCACCGGCCAGCTTCTTGAACTTGACCAGGGCAAAATCGGGCTCGATGCCGGTGGTGTCGCAGTCCATCACCAGGCCTATGGTGCCGGTGGGTGCGACGACGCTGGCCTGGGCGTTGCGGAAGCCATGGCGGGCGCCTTGGCGCACCACCCGCTGCCAGCTTTCGACGGCCGCCCGGGCGAGCTCGGGATCGGGGCAGGAATCGGCCTCGAAGACCATTGGCGCGATGGCCAGATCCTCATATTCGCCGTCCAGCGCGCCAGCCGCCCGGGCGTGGTTGCGCATCACCCGCAACATGGCCTGGCGGTTGGGCTCGAATTCGGGGAAGACACCCAGCTCCTCCGCCATTTCGGCCGAGGTGGCGTAGGCGGTGCCGCTCATCAGCGCCGAGATGGCGGCGCACAGGCTGCGGCCGGCGTCGCTGTCGTAGGGAATGCCGCTGGCCATCAAGAGCCCGCCCAGATTGGCGAATCCCAGCCCCAGCGTGCGGTAGCGATAGGATAGGTCGGCGATGCGGCGGCTGGGAAACTGCGCCATCAGCACCGAGATTTCCAACATCATCGTCCACAGCCGGGCGGCGTGCTCGAAGCCGTCGGCGTCGAAGCTGCCGTCGGGTCGGCGGAAGGCGAGCAGGTTCAAAGACGCCAGGTTACAGGCCGTGTCGTCGAGGAACATGTACTCGGAACAGGGATTCGAGGCGCGGATCTCACCGCCTTCGGGGCAGGTATGCCAGTCATTGATGGTGGTGTGGAACTGCACGCCAGGATCGGCCGAGCACCAGGCGGCATGGGCGACGCTGTCCCAGAGCCCGCGGGCCGCGATGGTCTTCACCGTCGAGCCGTCGGTGCGGGAGGTCAGGTTCCAGGGCCGGTCGGCGTCGACTGCCTCGAGGAATTCGTTGCTCAGCCGCACCGTGTTGTTGGCGTTCTGGCCCGCCACCGTACGGTAGCCGGCACCGTCCCAATCGGTGTCGAAGGTCTCGATCTCGATGTCGGTGTAGCCCTGGCGGGCGAACTGAATAACGCGCTGGATCGAGGGGCCGGGCACCAGGGCGCGGCGCGCACTGCCGATGGCCTTCTTGAGCTCGGGGTTGTCGGAGGGGCTGAAGCGGCCCTCGCCGGCCACGGCGTTGCAGGCCTTCATGATGGCCTTGAGGTGACGCTCGTTGATCAGCGAGCCGGTGACCAGGGCCGCCACCTTGGCTTCCTCATTCATCTTCCAGCCGATGAATTCCTCGACGTCGGGGTGGTCGATGTCCACGACCACCATCTTGGCGGCGCGTCGCGTGGTGCCGCCCGACTTGATGGCTCCGGCGGCGCGGTCGCCGACCTTGAGAAACGACATCAGGCCCGACGATTTGCCGCCGCCCGAGAGCGGCTCGTCGACTGCCCGCAGCGCCGAGAAATTGGTACCGGTGCCGGAGCCGTACTTGAAGAGTCGCGCTTCGCGCACCCAGAGGTCCATGATGCCGCCCTCGTTGACGAGGTCGTCGGCGATCGACTGGATGAAACAGGCGTGCGGCTGCGGGTGCTCGTAGGCCGACTCCGAGGGTTTGGTCTCGCCGCTTTGGTAGTCAACGTAGAAATGCCCCTGCGCCGGGCCGTCGATGCCATAGGCCCAGTGAAGCCCCGTGTTGAACCATTGCGGCGAGTTCGGTGCGCCCATCTGGGTCGCCAGCATGTAGCGGAGTTCGTCGAAATAGGCGCGGGCGTCGTCTTCGCTGTCGAAATAGCCGCCGCGCCAGCCCCAGTAGGTCCAGGTGCCGGCCAGGCGGTCGAAGACGTCGCGGGCATCTTTTTCGCCGCGACAGCGCGACTCTTCGGGCAGATTCTCGAGTTTGTCTTGATCGGCTTTCCGGCGCCATAGCCAGGAGGGGACGTCGGCCTCCTCGACCGGCTTCAGCGCGGCCGGGATACCAGCCCGGCGGAAATATTTTTGTGCCAGCACGTCGGCCGCCACCTGCGACCAGGCTTCGGGCACCTCGATGCCTTCGAGCCGGAAAACTACCGAGCCGTCGGGATTCCTGATTTCGCTGTTGGTTGTATGGAACGGAACGCTGTCGTAAGGCGATTCATCCGTCTTGGTGAAACGGCGCAGTACTCGCATATTAGGGCCCCCTGTCTAGACCGTACTCGACACTCTCGCGGCGAACCGCCTCCCTGAACCACGCCGTTTTCGGGATTGCTGGCAACCTTTTCCCGGCTGCTCACTTTTGATCCGCCAGTTGGCCGGCGGCACAATCCGAAACCTCCCGAAACCCTTGCGACCGATGTGGGGAAAATTTGGCTTGTGGACCTTCGGTCCCCCGTCGGTCCCCCCTTTTGGGCCCCCACCCGATCGCCTTGGTGGCATCCCACTTCATATTGGGGTGCCCGGCGCTGAGGACACAACATATGCGAATTCAGTCCCGAGGGCAACACATATATGTGATCTATCCGTTACCAACCACAATATATGGTGTCAGCAAGGGCTGTCACGGCCTCTGGGCTATTGACTGGACGTATGCCGCCGCAGGTGCAATAGTCCGGCGATTCAGGGCAGCCCAGCGGAGCAGGGCGATGAGTTGGTTAAGCATTCCGACCTGGTGGCTCGAGAACACAATCGGCACCCGGTTCTTCACCTGGCGCAAGGGCGAGCAGGTTGGCAGCGACGATTTCGGCAACCGCTATTTCCGCGAAAAAGGCGGCGAGCGGCGCTGGGTGTTGTTCAACGGCAACATCGAGGCGAGCAAGATTCCGGCGCTTTGGCACGCCTGGATCCACCACACCATCGACCAGCCGCCGAGCCCAGACGAGCTCGCCGGAGCCGATTGGGAGCAGCCTCACGAGGCCAATCTGAGCGGCACGCCCGCGGCCTATCGAGCGCCCGGCAACTTGGCCGCGCCGGGCCGCCGCCAATCCAGTGGCAGCGACTACGAACCCTGGCAGCCGGCCTAGGCCCCGAGGGGGCGGAGGAGCTCCGGCATGGCCGGCAATCTCGTCGAAACCTTGGTTGGCGCGGTGGTTTTGGCCGTGGCAGCGCTGTTTCTCGGCTTTGCCTACAACAGCACCAACATCGGTGCCGTCGAGGGCTACGAGTTGTTGGCGCGTTTCGAAAAGATCGACGGCCTCAGCGAGGGTGCCGACGTGCGCCTGGGCGGTATCAAGGTGGGCACCGTGGTCCGTCAGGAGCTTGATACCGAGGCCTATCTGGCGGTCGTCCACCTCAGCCTCGATCCGAACATCGAACTGCCCGAGGACACCTCGGCCGCCGTCGTCTCCGAGAGTCTGCTGGGCGGCAAATACATGTCGCTCACCCCCGGTGGCGCCGAAGAAATGCTGGAAGACGGCGACGAGATCCAATTCACCCAATCCTCGGTCAACCTGGAAGAGCTGATCGGCAAGTTCATGTTCAGTACAGTGGAGGAGGACGAGGACGAGGGCGCAAACGGCGGCGCCGGCGACCCGGGGGACGCTGGCAAGAACGCCGGTGACAAATAACGAATTGCGCCCGATAACGCCATGACCGAGCCGCAAGCGCGAGCCACCTGGAACGCCGACACCTACGCCCGCAACGCCCGATTCGTTTCCGACCTGGGGGCGCCGCTGCTTGATATGCTGGCGCCCGGGCCGGGCCAGCGCATCCTCGATCTGGGTTGCGGCGATGGCGCCCTGACGGAAAAGATCGCCGCCAGCGGTGCCGACGTGGTGGGCCTGGATGCCAGCGCCTCGCAGGTCGAAGCAGCCCGTGCCCGCGGCCTCGAGGCGCGCCTGGGTGACGGCACCGGGCTCGATTTCGAGAGCGAATTCGACGCAGTTTTCTCCAACGCCGCGCTGCACTGGATGACGCCGCCTGAAGCGGTGGTGGCGGGCATCAATCGGGCCCTCAAGCCGGGCGGCCGGCTGGTCGCCGAGTTCGGCGGCGCCGGCAACGTGGCCCGTATAGAAGCCGCCCTGATGAAGGCGCTGGAGCGCCGGGGCTTTGATGCCGCGGCCGCCAACCCTTGGTATTTCCCCGGCCCCGACGACTACACCGCATTGCTGACCGGCCAGGGATTCAGGGTCGACAGCATCGCCCTGATACCGCGGCCGACACCGCTGGCGGCCGGCCTGGCGGGCTGGTTGGAGACCTTTTCCGAGCCCTTCACGGAGTTGCTGGAGCCGGCCCGTCGGGCCGAATACCTGGCCGAAGTGACCGAAGACGTGCGCCCCGAGCTGTGCGACGCCGAGGGCAACTGGAGCGCTGATTACGTGCGCCTCAGGTTGGCCGCGACGCTGGAGGGTTAGCGTGGCCGGGCGTCTGTTCGTGCTCGTGTTGGCCCTCCTGGCCGCCCTGCCGGCGGCGGCCCAGAGCCGGCGCATCGCCATCTTGCAGGGTCTCGACAAGGTGACGGCGCGTATCTCCACCATCGAGGCGCCACTGGACCTGCGCGTCGCATTCGGCACCCTGCGCATTACCGTGCGCACCTGCAGCAAGCGCCCGCCCGAGGAGTTCCCCGAGACCACCGCCTTCCTGGAAATTCTGGATGAGAAGCGCGACGAGACCGTCAGCCAGGTCTTCTCCGGCTGGATGTTCGCCTCTAGCCCAGCGCTCTCGGCGCTGGAACACCCGGTCTACGACATCTGGGTCAAGGACTGCGTTTTGCGCTAGGTGGTGGGGGGCGCTTGTCGCCAACCTATTCGTCAAGTGGCTTATGGCTGCTGGATTTGGGCGCTGCTCGTGGCACAGCGGCAGGCGCACGTTCATCACCAACGCGACGCGGAAGATATCGACAGATGGTGGCAGCCTGAGGGACGTGCAAGCCCTTGCGGGGCTTTCGTCGCTACAGATGACGCATCGTTACATTGAAGCGAACACTGAGGCGCGGGCGCGAATTGTCGAGCTGGTTTGACCCCAGCGCCTGCTTACAAGCTCGAATGTCGGCTTTCGCTATCGGCAGGTCCGGTGTTCACAGAAAAGCGGGCATGGCGGGTTCCAGGCCGAAACGACGTGATCGACCCATACCGGACCTAGCGACCCCCCGGATGGCAGTCACTGGTGCGCGGTTATGGGCGGCCACGGTCACGCGCCGCGTCGTGGCAAAAGAGCGGTGAACGTAGTTCCCTTGCCGACTTCACTATCCAAAACGATCCTGCCGCCGTGAGCGTCAACGATTTTCTTGACGATAGCCAGGCCGAGCCCGGTGCTCTTTTCGCCCGCGGTGGGCTGCGTGCTGAGCTTTTGAAAGGTGCCGAAAAGGCGGTCACGTTCATCCTCGGGGATGCCCGGCCCTTGGTCGGCAACGGCAAATCCGGCGCTGTCGGATGCGGCCAGCGACGAAATCGTGACCTTGGCGCCGGTCGGAGAAAATTTCACCGCGTTGCTGATCAGATTGTCGATGACTTGGCTCAAGCGCTCACGGTCAAAGGAACATGTGGTCCCTGGGTTGACCTCGGCCACAAGTTCGATGCCCTTCTGCTCCGCAGTTGGGGCCAGGAGTTCGATGCGCTCGTTCAAGAGTGCGGCCAGATCATCCTCGGCGAAGGTCATCTCGAAGTGCCCGCTCTCGATCGCCGCAACGTCCAGGAGATCGTTGATGAGCTCAAGCATCTGGGTACTGGCCCGGTGGATGGCGGTGAGGAATTTGCTCTTTGTCTCGTCGTCGAGCTCGAGCTCGGCCGCGGTCAGCATCCGGCTCATGCCTATGATCGATGTCAGCGGGCTCCTGAGGTCGTGGGCGGCCATGCCGAGGAAGCGGTTCTTCAGGTCGTTGAGGTCTTTAAGTTGGCGTTCGGCGCCCACGAACTGGCGCACCAGTTCTTTCAACAGGGCGTCGTTGATGCGGCGGTCGGTAAGCTCGGCCTCGCGTTCGAGAATGTCGCCGTAAAGGCGCGCCAGTTCGGCCTCGGCGTGCGATCCCGAGAGGTCCGGATTGGCCGTGTGATGGACCATCTCATGTATCCTCCCGATAGAGCGCGAAACCGACCTTTTCGAGTGCCTCAAGGCGGTTGATGGCGGCCGCGATGTCTTGGGACCGGTGCAGCACCGAGCCGTGCTGTGGGGCGATCATGCTCGGGCCGATCTCGCGTGCGCAGCGGACGGCATGACAAAGGGCCGAGCGCGAAGGCATAACCTGTCGATGGAAGGCGTACAGAGACGACCACGGGCAGGGGGCATCGATCTCAGGGCATACTTCCGTGGGATCGTCAGGGATCTGGTTGGCGCATGAGACGCAAGCTTCGGCGGCATCGAAATAGAGCCGCCACTCGGTGTCGCTGTCGAGGGCTCCGAAAAGGTCGGACGAGAACAGGATTCCGCTATTCTCGTCGTAGGTCATGAAGCTGCCCGCGGCATGGGCGAAGGGGGTGTGAATGAATCTCAGCCGCCGACCCGACGGCAGCTCCAGGCTGTGCCCTAGGGCGTCGATGCAGAGCATTTCCGAGCGAACCGAATAGTAGCGGATGAAAACGTTGTTTTCGCGCTTGGAAATCAGCTTGAGGTCGGGCCGATCGATGATGTCCTCAAGGTTGGGGATGCTGCCGCAAAGATCGGGATCGTAGTGCTGATAAATCAGGTAGGCGATGGAGCGGGGCTCGATGCCGGTCTGCAGGATCTTGCGCATGACGGTGCTGAATTCCGGCCGGCTGCCGCCGTCGATCAGCACCGCCACCTCGCCATCGATGATCAGGTAAGGGTTGCAGTGGAGCCCGCGTGTGCGATCGTTGAAACCGACCCAAAATACCCCCTCGGTCATTTCGACGGGGCGGTCGAATTCCATATCTCGCACATGATCCGGCATTACGAAAGTTTCTCCGTGGTGGGCCACCGTAAATAAACAATTGGCTGCCGAGGACCGCAAACCCCATAAGTACGGCAACCGACTTTCGCTGGCGGCCTCTGAGACCAGCGCCGATGGTAGTCCAAGTAGGAGAACCAGGATACATTGGACTGAATTGCTCACCTGACCTCCCAGCCGGCTCGTCCGCTTTTGCCGCCTGGGCGTCCGGTGCTAGAGGTAGAGCGAGCATGCTGGTGGCGGGGCCGAATCGACGTGATTGACCCAGTGCGGTCAATTTCTCCGGCCCTTACCTGTCGCCAAGATACTTGCGGAGGAATGCCCGCGACCGGGCGACAGCGTCTTGTGTGGCCACTGGATCGTACTTCATGGTGTGTCCCAGGTATTCATGATCCATGCCGGCCACGTCGAACGCATGGGTGGCGCCGGGGTAGACCNTGAGTTTCATCTCATGATCGGTCGGCCCCTCGATCGTCATCCGCTCGCAGATGCCAGACGGCGTCCAGTCGTCCATTTCACCGGTTAGGACAAGCAGTGGCGCATCCAATCTGATCAATGCCGGTACACAATATGGGTAAAACGCGATAGCCGCCTTGAAGGGGTCCGGTCGCGGGACGTCAACAATGTAGGTGTTTTGCACAGCCCATATCGCTGCTTCCCCTCCATGCGACATCCCCATGACCCCAATCCGGTTTGGATCCACGAATGAGAGCCTTTGCAGATAGGCCTTGGCCGCGTGGCTGTCCTTGGCNGTTGTGAGGGCCCCCACTGCGCCCTCCCGTTCGCAGATGCCCTCGGGGAAGCCGCGCGGACCGAAGCTATCTACCTGCAACGCCACGTAACCCCAACGGACGAGGCGGGCCGACCACGGGTTACCCCAGGGCTTCCAGGGGCCGCTGCAGCCGTGCAGCATGACAACCGCCGCAAACGGTCCATAGCCCTCGGGTTTCGTCATCTCCGCCGTCAGCGTGATCGAAGGGCCGAATTTCGGTGTGACGTCGAAGGACACCGTTTCCGCAGCAGCCGCCATGAAAGCCATCACGATGCCGGCAAAACCAATCAATACCGCCAAGCCTGTGCGCAAAACCATCGGCGCTTTTTCCACCCAAACAATGCGTCGGAATTCAAAATTCCATAGCATCTCTTGAGCCTACCATTATGCGTCACCACACGCCTGCTTGATACTGCGCGTTCGCTTTGTCGCCTTTTGATGCTGTGGAAGNCCCCCGCCAGCGGCATCGCGATTTGACACATCACGGTGCAGTTTGATGAGCCGGGAATGTCTCTTGATGGCTAATCGCGACGGATCGGTCCGATGCCGGGCATGACCGCTTTGCCCTTGTCAACACACCTCCCCGTCGACGCCGCCACATTCGACAGCCGCCCAATTCCACCGCACCAAGTACGCCCGTAATCTAGATGAGCCCTGTAATGTCAATTGAAGACAGATTGGATAGGCTCATACTGGAGCATGCGGCATACCAAACGGTTGTCACAAATCGGTAAAAAAATATTGATATTATTAACAATAATAAGAACTGAGGGTTAGATTACGACATCTCGGTCAAGGACTGCGGTTTTGCGTTAAGGCTCTCGAATTTGATAGGGTGGCCGGGATAATTCCGGTATCAGCCGAATGGTTTCCACAGAAGAATCAGCTTTGGCAGCACCGTGAGTGCTGCCAAAAGAGCGATGAACATCGCCGCTCCGGTCAACACACCAAAATAGATCGTGGGGATGAAGTTGGACATCATCAAGATAGAGAAGCCGAAGATAATGGTCATGGTCGTGTAGAAAACCGCTTTGCCGATATTGGAATGGCAAATGTGCAAGGTCTCCACATAACTATGCGTAATGGCGTACTCTTCTCTGAAGCGGTAGATGTAGTGAATTCCATTGTCGACGGCNATNCCGATGGTGATGGCGGCGATGGTAATGGTCATCATGTCCATGGGGATTTTCGACCATCCCATGACACCCAAAACCACCACGGCACCCAACAGGTTCGGCAAAATGCCGATAATCGACAAGGTGATCGACCGGAACAACACCAGGAACATGATGGCAATACCCAGCATCACGACACCGATGGTCTTGATCTGCGATGCGAACAAGCTCTGCAGCATGTTGTTGTAAAGCACGAGCAGTCCACTCACGCTCACGTCCTTGATCAGAAGCTTGTAGGTGTCGAACCCCTCGAATCCGTGCTCCTTCCCCAGGTCACGGCGCACGGTCTCCAGTAACGTCTTGCGGCGCAGATCCGGTTTCGAATCCAACACACGCGCCATCAACCGCACCTCGTTGTCAGCGATGGAGACGAAAGGGTCGATAAGGCTCTTTTTTACCGTGGCGGGAGCCTTGTTATACAGGATCGCCAGTTCCATACCGTCCAGTTCTCTATCGGCATAGTCTTCGGCAACCCGCACCGACGAAGCGAGCGAGAGCACCTTGCCGAGTTCGGGCAATCCGTCGAGGTAGTCGTGTGCTTTTTTGACGACCCGGACCTTGTCGGGGGTAAACCATAACTCCGGTTTGTTGCGGCGCGCCTCCAGGTACTCGCGCTCCATCTCTATCTCTTCCGCGGTCATCTCTTTGAGATCCTCGGGCGTCAATTCTTCGAGGTCTTCATCTTCGAATTTTATCAATATTTCCAAAGGCGTCGTGCCGCCGAGCTCTTCATCGATGAGCTTGAGACCTTGATAGATTTCCGTGTCGTCGCTGAAGTAGTTGATGAAGCTGTTCTCGACCCGCAGCAGCATGATTCCCGATACGCCCATGACGGACAACATTACCGCCAACGCCAGAATCTTGTTGCCTTGGAACTCGGTCAGACGGGCCAGATATGCAGGTAAGAGAAACCGGCCGCTGTCAACTGTGGCTTTGGATTCGGATTTCCCCATCACCAACAGCAATGTGGGGAACAGCAGAAACGAGGTCGCAAACGTCACAGCCAAACCGGCGCTCATCATCCATCCGAAGTCGATGACCGGCTTGATATCGCTCACGATCAGGGAGCTGAAACCTATGATGGTCGTCAGCGCGGTGTAGAGACAGGGTCTCACCATCTTATGGGCGGTGGTTCTGACCAGCTTCAACTGATCGTCACCGGGATGATCTCGATGGAGCTGCAAGTAGCGCACGATCAAATGAATGTTCATCGAGATCGTGATGATCAGCATGAGGGCGAGAAAATTGGATGAGATGACGGTGACTTTCCAACCGATCAATCCGAGGACGCCGATCATGATCGATCCAGCGTAAAAGCAGCTAAGCAGGGGGAGCACGATCCAGCGAAATTTCCGGAAAATGACGGTGAGAATGATGATCAGGAACGCCAGAACACCGCCCCCGAAGACCATCAGGTCGTTGCGCACGAATGTCACCATGTCGTCGGTAATCATCGGCAAACCGCCGAGACGTAGAACGCCGTGCTGGCGGTACGGCTCGATGATCTCTCTGATGATGGCGATGTCGTCGTGGCGTAGCTCGTTTATCGCTTCATGAACCTGATCGTATTCGGCGGTGATGCGTTTCAGGGTTCGCGTCTCTTCGGCCGAGAGACCTGGATGCCGTTTTTTCGCCCGCAACTCGTCTCGGGATTTGAGCAAGCGGCTGTACTGTTCGTTCTCGACCAGCCCCAACAATAGGGCAGCGGTTCGGCCATCCGCGCTGACGATGAGATCGCGGTAAATGGGGCTATTGACCAGCTCGTCCTTGGCCTTGGCCCGGTCGATACCGGGTTTCTCCAGGCTCGGTATATCGTCTTCCAATGACTGAAGCGGTACATCCGAGCTATTGAACAGAGGGGCATCGAGTATCGAGAACACCGTGTCCACGCTGGTGACTTTCTTGAGCTCCGCGCGGAGTTGCTTCAGAGGCTCTAATGCTTGGTCCGAAAAGAGATCTTTGTGGGAGGTATACGTCACGACCAGCAAGTCGCTACTCGGATATCGCTCGTGGATTTTCCGGAACACCTTGAGATCAACGTCATCCTCCAGCAACAAGGAATCGGCCGATGCGTCCAATTTGAAGTCTTTTGTGTGATAGCCGAAGAAGACCAGAATGGAGAGAAGTACGACCAGAACTAATTTAGGATTTTGGAGCACCAAAGTGTCATAGGCCTGCACGGTACGAGACGTCATGAAGTTTCCTCTTTGAGCAATGCCGTTTCAGCCAGGGGAACGATGGTGCCGGCCGGGGCGAATGCCGGCGCCAGAGACAACATCGCTGCCATGAGCCGTACCAATCTCACGAGACGCCTCCCGTCCGCGATCCAGGGTTATGGCTTCAATCATGCTACTTGCGCCCACCTGTTGGGGCAAACGCCGCCTTTCAGCGAACTATGGTAGGGCTATAGGTGCCACCGCAAATAGTGTCGATTGGTTATCGCTGGTAGCGAACTAGCGCCAGCCGGTGTGCGGGTTGCCGGACCTTGTAGCAATTCTTTGTGAGGGTTAATTCGCTCTCAGGAAGCCACGGTTCTCTCTGGCGGGAACACTAGGGTGACCGTCGTGCCCTTGCCGACCTCACTTTCAATCCCGATACTACCACCGAACAGTCTCATGAAATTGGCACACAGGTGAAGGCTGAGGCCGGTGCCTTCGTGTCGCCGGGAATGCATACCGCCTGCCTGCTCGAAGGGTTGCAGCGCCTTGGCTAAGTCATGCTCCGACATGCCAATGCCCGTGTCCGCAATCCTGAGAACGATGCTCTCGCTTTCATCCAGGTTGGCTACAACGCCGATCTTACCACCATCCGGCGTGAACTTGATGGCGTTGGAGAGAAGGTTGTTGAGGACTTGGATTAATGCCTTTTCATCACCTTGCAATGCCGGAAGGTCCGGGGATACAGCAGCGGATAGGTGTTGGTTGGACGCTTCGGCCATATTCATCAGTTGACGAAAACTGACTTGGACCAGCGACGATACATCCAATGGCTCCTCGATTAACTCATATTTCCCAGCTTCGATCTTAGAAAGATCGAGGACATCGTTGATGAGGCTGACGAGAAGTGTCCCGCTGTCGTATATGTAGTTGGCGTATTCCTCATATCGGGCATTGCCTAAGGGGCCAAAGGCCTTCACCCGTATCATGTCGCTGAAGCCCATGATGGCGTTGAGCGGAGTGCGGAGGTCGTGGCTCATGGCGGCCAAAAATTCGGACTTGGCCTTGTTTGCGAGCTCGGATTCACTCTTGGCTTCATGCAGGCTTTGGATAATTTTCTGACGTTCCAACAAAAGCCGTCCAATGATGAGTATGGGAATGACGACCAACCCTTCGGCCAACAGAAACACCAGATACAATATCCACTCGTTATTTGGACGGTCCTGCCACCCTCCCTTCGGAATAGCGGCCATCAGCCACGAACCGTAAGGCAAGGAGACTTTGGCCAGAACAGGGTTATTCGTTAGGATTTCCTGGCGACCATAAAATTGATCACCTTCCGCGCCCTCGGCGTCCTTTCCCCGGATCGCGATGTCGATGGTCAGATCTTCATTGAGGAGGCCGCTGTCTCGGTAGAGCTTTTCAACATTGATGACGGTTGAGATCAGCCCCCAGAATTTGCTGGGTAGACCTGGCCTCTCGTCGATGAAAACCGGAACGCGTCCAATAAACCCTTGTCCCCCTTGAACTAAATTTACTGGTCCAGCCAGGATTAATTGCCGCAAATCCCGAGCTTTCAAGGCAGCCTCTCTTTGTGCGGCATTCTTCCGGTAGTCGAGATCTATCGCTTTTTCATTGCCCTTCATCGGGTACATCATAGAAATAATTAGGTCCGGGGCCGCGCCGATGTTCCGAAGCTGATTTTTGCCATGGAAAAGGATTGTGGCCAATTCGGCAAATCGTTTCTGGTTAATATTCGGTTCAGTCGCGATGGAAGCGACTAACCCCTTAACTAATTGGGCATTGCTGTGAATATTTCCTTCAAGGCGAGCGCGAACTATGTTCAAGCTTTTTGCGACGGAAAGCCGGGTATCGCTGTTGACCTGCTTTCTATTCAATTGAATAGCATAAAGCCCGGCCAGAAAAATGACACTTGCCGCAATTAAGGCCGGTAAATAACCAACAAAATGTCTCCCAAAAAAAGGGTCGTCTGGATTGGATGGAGCATTCCCGTTTTCACTGACCATCAATAAATTCTTTGTTCCATTCTTCTTCGTTCAGTGTTTCAAGTGTTCGAAAAAATCACAAGGCAAACACAATAAACCCGTTTTTCCTAGCACTTTCGGGGCCGGTCTTCACTCGTCGATTCATTGGCGGGAAAGGTTTCAAAATACCCTTTCAACGACCATGGATCGCAATATTCTACGATTGTCAGATCTTGTGGCTGGCAGATGTTTATGGACACAGGCATGGCGTCGTTCCTTCGCCCATGATCTTATCCTCTTTGCGGGGCCAGTGCCTTACCGATCGTTGAGGACAACGCCACAGCTTATACCAATGGCTATGAGCATCTCAAGGTAACGCTACCAACGCCGAAATTAGCTGACTATCTTCTTTCGCCTCGCCGCGAATTCACTACACACGTTGCCTCTTGGCTAGGAACGACGGATCAGCTCGATGGCGGGCATGGCCGCTTCGCCCCTGTCAACCGACCGACCCGGAGCGAAATGGCGCGACGGCACAGGCAAACCGCCGCAACCATTCCCGATCCTCAATTCTATTCGAAGAACCTACCTGCCTGGACTGCAGTCTGTTGGGACCTGGCCCGATCGACGAGAGCGCTGTCCTTGCTGTTCATTGGCCCGCCTTCCCAGTGCTCGAATGCGATCAGGTCTTCGATGGGCAAACGTTGGCGCCAGCCGGCGGTTTCGAGTTCTGGTTTCTCGTAGAGGTGCTCGACCTGTCCGAGGCAGAGGTAGGCCACCGGCACCACTGATTTCGGAATCCCGAGGGTCTCCTGGAGTTCCACTTGATTGAAGATGCTCACCCAGCCCATACCAAGCCCTTCAGCGCGAGCTGCCAGCCACATGTTCTGGACCGCACAGACGCTGGAATAAAGATCCATGGTCTTGATATGCGTGCGTCCAACGACCACGGGGCCGGCGCGGTCGCGATCACAGGTGACGCAGATGTTTACGGGTGATTCGAGGATGCCCTCGAGCTTCAGGCTCGAGTAGATCTCCCTCGCTTCGCCCTCGAACATTCTTGCGGCCTCGCCGTTGGCCTTCTTGAACAGGTCGTGGACGCGTTGCTTGGTTTCTTTTTGGCGGATGACAATGAAACTCCAGGGCTGCATGAACCCCACCGACGGCGCATAGTGGGCGGCCACCAGAACCCGGCTCAGGACATCATCAGGAATTGGCTCAGGCAAGAACTGACCACGCGTGTCGCGTCGCGTAAGCACGGCGCGATAAACGGCCTGCCGCTCGTTGTCGGAAAAGGTTGGATCGATCTGGATTTCGGGTGTCGGGATGCGGTTTTTCATGTCATTCCCCTTTCAGGAAAAACCGTGAAGGAGACGCTTGACCATGCGCTCCTCTGATATGTCCCTCGGGCCGGTCTTCTGACTGGGGTTCATTCCATCCACGCGCCTTCCCGGCCCCAAGAGCCAGTGGCATCGTGCGCGAACAGTCCCCTTCACAGCGCTGGGCACGTAGCGGAATTTCACCGCTTTCCCGATTCTCCCTCGCCCGTTGGGCGCGGGCACCCGAAGGTAGTTGCCGCGGAACCATAATCGGAACCGAGGGTTTTTGCGAGGGCTCGCTCACTTTCGCTAGTGGGTAACACCGGCGCAGCGGTGTCAGCCCTTGATGGCGGGCAAGCAGGGTTCTTCCGCACAAATGTTGATCTCGACCATGACGAGGGTCAGATCGTCCACATTGTGGATGTGCAATGCGCCGTAGCCTTCCGTGCCGAATTATGCTGCAAAATCAATTGTAGTTTCGAACCGATGGCCAAACAAAGCAGGCTTCGGCAGTCTCTGCCTATCATCCTGCTTCGGTTCAGCCTATCTTTTGGCACAGTTCAGCCTGAATCTTCGGCGATACCGGTTGGGCCCCACCATGTGATCGACCGATCTCAGCAAGAATGGCGAAGCAGACATGACCAAAGCGAAGGCCCGCCAACGGGCAAAGGCAAAAGCGGCCCAGAAGATCAAAAAACGGCAGGCCAACGCCGACCGATCCGAGCAAAAAAACCAATCCGGGAAATTCGATCCGGGGGTGCTCTCGAGAAAAAGTGCGGGCGTCAACACCAACGTCAAGAGTTTTGGCGCCGCCAAACGCGGAGCGGCGCGGTCGAGATAGGCTGGGGCGCACAACCTGAATAACTTCTACGGCAGCCAGAGGGAGATAACGATGCTTTCCGTAACCAAGAGAAAACTTGCCGGCCTGCTGGCCACTGGTTTGATCGCTGTGGCGGCTTTTTCGAGCGTTGCCGGGACCGCCGTGGCGGCCGACAAGATCGCCGTCGGCGCCTTGCGCTTCACATCCCATTCGGCCAGTTTCGTGGCCTTCGAGCGGGACTATTTCAAACAGCAAGGGTTGGAGGTTGAATTCAAGTTTTTCCAGGCTGCCCAGCCCATGGCCGTGGCCATCGCCTCGGGCGACGTCGATTTCGGTGTCACCGCCATTTCCGGCGGCCTCATCAGGCTGGCCGAAAAAGGCGCGGTGAAGATCATCGGCGGCGCTCTGCAGGAAGAGAAAGGCATCGACGGCCAGATCATCCTGGTCTCGAAAGCTGCCTTTGACGCCGGTGTCACCAGCCCCGCCAAGCTCAAGGGCCGCAGTTTCGGCATCACCCAGACCGGGTCCTCGTTCCACTACATGGCGGCCAAGATCGCCCAGAAGGGGGGCTTCACCACCAGCGACATCAAACTCAAGCCGTTGCACAAGGTCGGTGCCATCATCGGTGCGCTGAAGTCGGGCCAGATCGACGCCTGGAGCATCGTGCCGCATATTGCCAAGGCCCTGGCCAAGGGCGGTACGGTCAAGCCCATCGGCATGGTTGCCGACTATGTCTCCGATTACCAGGTGACAACCGTGTTCACCTCGGCCGACAACGCCGCCAATAAGCGAGACCTGGTAAAACGGTTCCTGACCGCATTCTCCAAGGGCGCGGCCGATTTCAACGCCGCCCTGGTCGACAAGACCGCCGGTGCCGACGCCGCCGAAGCCATGGTCAAGCTGGTCCACAAATACGTCTACGCCAGCCGGCCCTACGAAAAGGCGGCACCGTCGATCCGCAACGGCGCCATGCGCATCAACCAAAACGCCAGGCTCAATCTGACCAGCGTCAAGGACCAACTGGCCTGGTTCAAGTCGGAGAAACTGGTGCCTGACAGCATCTCCATCGCAACGCTCGTCGACACGAGCTACGTCGAGACCTACTAGGCGCCGGTTTTCGGCCGCGAAACGATTCCGCCGGAGGTATCTCCAATGGCATGCCTCCGGCGGGAGGGGATCAATGGATCTTCGCCTTGAACACATTTCGCATTCCTATGGCGACGTGGAGGTCCTGCAAGACATCGAGTTGACCATCCGTAGCGGCGAGATCGTCTGCATCATTGGCCCCTCGGGCTGCGGCAAATCCACCATGCTGCGGCTGATCGGCGGCCTCGAGTTGCCCACTGCAGGCCGGGTCCTGCAGGTCGGTGAGCCGCCGGAAAGTTCGCTCAATCCACTGACCTACATTTTCCAGGATTTTGCTCTTTTGCCTTGGCGCACGGTCGAGGGCAACGTCAGCCTGGCGCTCGAAGATCATGGATTGGGCAAAGCGCGGATGGCCGAGATCGTCGACGACGTGCTGAGCCGTACCAAGCTCAGCGATTTCAAAAAGGCGCTGCCCAGGCAGCTCTCGGGCGGCATGCGGCAGCGCGTCGGCATCGCCCGGGCTCTAAGCGTCAATCCCGCCGTCATGTTGATGGACGAGCCGCTGTCGGCACTCGACAGTCAGACCCGCGAGTTGTTGATGGACGATCTGGTGGATCTCTGGACCCGGGAAAACTTCACGGCGATCTATGTCACCCACAACCTGGCCGAGGCGGTGCGCCTTGGCCACCGCATCGTCGTGCTGTCGCGCCGTCCCGGGTGTATCCGGGATGTCGTCGATATCGACTTGCCGCTGGCCGCCCGCACCATGGGCGACGCCGACCTCGAAGCCACCCAGCGGCGGCTTTGGCAAATGCTGCGCGACGAGGCGCGGGCTGCTGATAGGGAATTGGCCGATGTCTGACACTGCGACCCATCTTTCGCCCGACGCCGTCAAACCGGTGCGCTTCCGCGGTGGCGGCTTCAAACCGGTGCCCTTGGGATTGCTCTCGCCCTTGGTGTTTGCGCTGGTCATCGGCTTGTGGGAGATAGGTTCACAGACCGGAATTATCGGTCAGTTGGTGCTTCCGGCGCCCACCGAAGCTTTCGAGGCATTTCGCCAATTGGTCACATCCGGCCTCTTGTGGAAGCACTTGGGGGCCTCGCTTCAGCGCCTCGCCATCGGCTGGACCAGCGGCACCTTGCTGGGCATCACGGTGGGCATGATGATTGCGCTCTTTTCCCTTGCCCGGGCCTCGCTGCAGCCGCTGGTCTCGGCTATCTTTCCCATCCCCAAGATCGCGCTTTTGCCGCTTTTCATCATCTGGTTCGGCATCGACGAGGGATCCAAGAACGCCACCATCCTGTTCGGAACCTTTTTTCCCACCGTCATCGCCACCTACAGCGGCGTCGACAATGTCGACCGCACCTTGATCCGCATGGGTCAGTCCTTCGGCCTTTCCTGGTGGTCCATCGTGCGCAAGATAATTTTGCCGGGTGCCTTGCCGGCGATCCTTTCGGGATTTCGCATCTCCGCCTCGATCGCCATCATTTTGCTCGTGGCGGCCGAAATGATTGGCGCCGAATTCGGCGTCGGCGCCTATGTGCTGCTGGCCGGCAGCCTCATGGCCACGGACCAGTTGATCGCTGGTGTCGCGCTTCTTTCCGTCATGGGGCTGATCGTAGCTTGGCTGATCGGCAAGGCCGAGAGGTATTTTCTGCGCTGGCGGTCGTGAAGGGCTCGTTGACGAACAGCGGTAGAACGGCTTGCTCCTCTATCAACGCGTTCATAGAATGCGGATCGCGATCCATCCGACGACAAACCGTGGTGACCTTTGATCCAAGTGAAGGGAAAAAGTCTCGAGGTCATCGACCTCATCTCGGAACTCCCGCTGGCGACGCTGGCTGAGCTCGAGGAACCCTGCCGTTGGGTCAGATTGGGCACCAACGAAACTGTCTTCGATCGCGATTCCCAGGATCGCGACATCTATTTCGTCGTCCGCGGTGGCGTGCAGATCGTCAACTATTCGAGCGCCGGCCGCGAGATCGCCTACGCCAGGGTGCTGCAGGGGGGATATTTCGGCGAGTTGGCGGCCATTGACGGCAAACCGCGTTCAGCCAGTGTGGTGACGGTGGAAGCCAGTCACCTGGCGGCGGTCTCGCCGACAGTGTTCCTCGATCTTCTCAGCGGTCATTGGGACGTAACGGTCAAGATCCTGCATCGCTTCGCCGCCATCGTGCGTTATTGCGACGACCGCATCATGGATCTGAGCACCTTGCGGGCGGAGAAGCGCATCTGCGCCGAATTGCTTAGGCTGGCGAAACCAGACGCCAAGAATCCCGGCGGTTGGCTGATCTACCCCATGTGGACGCAGAAAGAGATTGCCGGCCGCGTCGGCTCCACGCGCGAGACGGTCGGTCGCGTGCTGGTCCAGCTTGCCGATTTGGAAATTGTCCGGCGCCAATCCAAGGCCCTGTTTGTGCTGGATC
>NZDS01000020.1 GCA_002690215.1 Rhodospirillaceae bacterium
AGGTTATCAGGCGGCCGCGAAAATGATCTCGTTCCCTCGACGGTGGCACGGTGCTATGATTTCCGCGAACCAGGAGACTATCTGGGGAATGTCGGTTTAAGTCATTCGGTTCGGACAGATATTCGCGCGCCGTTTCGTCGACAAATGGTGCCGCAAAAGCGGTACTCACCAGTTTGACTGCGATATCGGGGTTTTGAGCCGCCAACTCGAGGACGTGGCGGGTTCCGGTCACGTTGGTATCCCGAACGTCGTCGCCGTTCGGCCCCGACGTCTCGAAAGCGGCTGCAAAATGCCAGATGTCGGAGATCGACGATCTCAGTTCGGCATAAGTGCTTGAGTCCATACCGAACCCCGCCTGCCGCACGTCCCCCTGCACGCCATGCAGGAGTTCGAGCGGGAGTTCGGCGTCGCGGTGGTGATGCCCGACTGCCTCCCACAGATTCGGGATCAGCTTGGCCTCCAGGGGTTCACGAATCAGCGCAAAAACGGGAATGCCCTGGCGCAGTAGATGGACGACAAAAAATGAGCCGAGAAATCCGGTCCCGCCTGTAACGAATACTGGCTCCGTCATCGATCGCCGACGTTCGGCTTTTCCCCCACGATCAACGAATAGAGGTACGCCGTCGGAATGACTTCGACGTTTGTAAAGCGCGCCTCGCGCACCAAGTCAGATATCTCCCTGAAGGAGCGTATTTTGCCTGCGGGACTGATCAGAAGCATCAGCATCGATATTGCGAATGTTTCGTCGGGTTTGTCGTCCGAGCGCCGCATGGTCTCGTAGACCAGCAACCGGCCCCCGGGACGCAGTGCTTTGTAGGCCTTACGCAGCAACATCCTTACGGTGTCGTCCGGCCAATCGTGAAGCACTCGCATCATGACGATGGTGTCGGCGCCGTCCGGAAGATCGTCGCGGAAAAAGTCACCTGGATAGATTTCGACACGGTTGCTAAGCGCCGGAAACGGGGTCAAATAGTCCTGCGCCTGATCGCAAATCGGCGGCAGATCGAACAGGATGACATTGAGGCTCGCGTACTGAGAGGCCAGGGTTGCCGCCAGGCGACCGCTACCGCCACCCACGTCGAGCAGCCACTCGCTCTCGCTGAAGTCCCAGTGCTCCATCAGCAAAAGCGACGGCACGACGCCGCTCTCATGCATAATTTCAGCGTAGTTGGCGGAACTCGCGTCGTCGTCGCCGAAGAAATAAGCGAAGCTCGTGGTGGTCGGGGAGTCACTGACCAGCGCTGCCTCAAGCTCACGGCAGGCATCGTAGAGGCTGCCGAAGAGCTTCACATTCGCACCCTGGAATTCGGGTCGGCCCTTGACCAAATAGGTTTCGGCGACGGCCGAATTCCGGTAACGATCGCCCTCCTTCGCCAGCAGCCCCAGCACCACAAGACCGTCCAGAAAGATGCGGCAGGGCCGATCGGGAAACTTGAGGTAGTCGCGGGTTTGTTCGAAAGTTTGAGGGCTATGGTAGAGATGAGTGAAGATATCTCTCTGCATCGCCACCGAGAGCAATCTGGTGCCGAAGAACCCGGTCATGACGCCGAATAGTTGACTTTCATCGGTCGTCAGGAGGGACGAACCAATATTGTCGATCTCGTGCTCTTTGATGGAAATGGCTGGCCTCCTGAGATTCCGAGAGGCTCCAACCCACGACCACGCCCCTCAATCGGTATCATAGCACGGGATAATCCCTGCATAGTTAAGGAATACCCAACAACCGTCGTGAGGGAAGGTGTATTTGGATCCACCTCGCGCGGCCTGGCGCGATGCCGGCCGTGACCAGGTGAGAAATGCGGGCTAGAGTGGATCACATCAGCCGAGGCCCGCTAAAGAGACAGTTGCTCGGAATTTTCAATAATCACTTTAGAAAAATCTTCTAATATACGGAGTTAGAACGAAAAAATGGCACTTTCAGGCATTCACGAATTCCTCCCCCAGGACCGCGTGATCTTCGGCCAGCCGGCGGCCGGAGCGGTGCTGGCGGAGGCCGAGCGGCGCGGGGCGGAGCGCGTCTTTGTGGTGGCCAGCGGCACCCTGAGCCGCCGCACCGATGTCGTTGCAGGCATCAAACAGGCGTTGGGCGTCCGCTTTGCCGGGCTTTTCGACGAGACCGTCGAACACACACCGCGACCCAGCGTCATTGCGGCGGCCCGGGCGGCACGGGAAGTGGGGCCGGATCTCATCGTCTCGGTAGGCGGTGGCACCGTCATCGACACCGTCAAGCTGCTGCAGATGTGCCTGGCCGAGGGCGTCGATAACAGCGACGGCCTGGAAGACTTGCGGGTCAAGGTGGCGGCTGACGGCAGCCACCAGGTGCCAGAGATCGCCACGCCGCCGTGCCGCCAGATCGCCGTGCCGACGACGCTGTCAGCGGCCGAATTTTCCAACATTGCCGGTTGCACCAATCCCGAACGCGGCATCAAGGAACACTTTACCGCTCCCACCATCGGTCCTGTCGCGGTCATCCTCGACCCCGCCGCTTGCCTCCATACGCCGGAGTGGCTCTGGCTTTCGACCGGCATTCGGGCTGTCGACCACGCCGTCGAGGGCATCTGTTCGGCCAAGCCGCAGCCCTTTGCCGATGCCGTTTCGCTGCACGCGTTGCGGCTTTTTGCCGGCGCGCTGCCGGCCAACCTGGCGGCGCCTGACGATCTTGAGGCGCGCCTGCAAAGCCAGATCGCCGCCTGGCTGGCCGGCTCCAGCATAGGCAAGGTGCCATACGGCGCCAGCCACGGCATCGGCCACCAGCTTGGCGCCGTGGCCGGCGTACCCCACGGCCATACTTCGTGCGTTCTCTTGCCGGCGGTGCTGGATTACAACCTCGAGGTCACGAAAGATGCCCAGGCAATGGTTTCCCAGGCCCTGGGCAGGCCCGGTGAGCCGGCATCGCGGGCGGTGGGCGATTTCATCGCCAGCTTGGGCCAGCCGCGCAGCCTGCGTGAGGTGGGCGTAGAACGCGGGCAGCTTTCGACCATCGCGGAAGGATCGCTGGAAAATCCCTGGGTGCAAGCCAATCCGCGCCCCATCGACAGCGCTGATCAAGTCATGGAGATCCTGGAGAAGGCCTGGTAGGCCGCGGATTCCGCCGACTTTCAAAAAAATATCCAACTTTTTTGCGAAAAGCGCCCCGAGGGCGCAAAAAAATCGCTCTAGCCCTTTCATAGGACCCTGTGTCCTCACGAAGAAAGGGATCAGCGATGATTTCTCAAAAAACCTCCCGCGGCGCCCTGCGCGGACTTGCAGTTGCGCTCGCCCTCACCGCCGGCGCCTGCCAGATGAACGTTGCCGGCAATCAAAGCGACGGCGGCATCGGCTTCAGGCAGGCCCGTTTTGCCGAGATCAGCGCCATGCGCGACTACCGCTCGTGCCGCGACGACGCCCTTGCCCTGGACAACCAGGCCCGTAAGGAGGCCTCGGCCGCCCGTTACCTTGCCTCAGCCCGGCTGTTGGGCCGTTGCGAGGCCGAACTGGGTCCCGAGGCCGTAGGCGTCGCCGAGGAAGAACGCATGCAGGCTTATGCGCTGAGCGTGCTGAACTACGTCAAAGGCGGCGACATCGGTCAGGCGCGCAAGAACCTGGCCCAGTTCCAGACGGCCTTCGCCGGCCACGACCTTTACTACCCGGACGGCTCTTCGTTCATCGAGACCATGGAAATCCTGCTCGGTCTCAAGGACCGCACCGTGGTCGGCGAGTTCTCGGTGGCTAACGTCAGCAGCACGCTCAAGTCCGAGCTTCGGCGGGCGCGCTACTGGAAAAAGAACTGAGGAGTGAGCGCCATGACACGCAGCAAAACTAGAGTCCTGCTGGCCGGCACCGCGCTGGTGCTGGTCTTGGCGGCGGCGCTGCCGGCAAACGCCACGGGTAGCGCCAATACCGTCGGCGCCCAGCCCAACTGGCGCCCGACGGCCAGCGAGAAACTGGTCAAGTTGCCGGCCGGTTATCTCAAAAAGACCCTTGATTACGACTTCGCCCAATCCGAACTGGGCCAAGCACTCAAGGACCTCGACATCGAGATCGGCCTCAAGACCCAGACGCTGGGCGACCTGCAGGCCGCCACCGAACGCGCTGACGGCGATCTCTTGACCGAGCTTCGCCATCAATTCCTGGCCGAGAAGAGGGCTTACCTCGATCTCGTGGAGCGCAAGCACGACCTCAAGCGCAAGCACCTCAAAACCAAGGTCAGGCTGATGGAGAAGGTGCTCGACCGCATGGGCCGGCGCCGCGGCGGCATGACCAAAGCACGTGTCGCCCTGGTCGGCAAGCAAGAGGCGGCGCGTCAGCGCTTCAAGGCCTCGCTCGACGGCGTCGACGTCAAGGTGATGAACATCTCAGCCGTACCCGAAAGCCGCTACGCCAAGGAGTACGCCAAGAACCTGGGCGCCATCGAACGCCTGGTCAGCGCCATTGAACGCCATTCCTCGGCCAGCCACACGGCCGCTGACGGCCAGCCGCTGAGCAAGGAGGATCACATCCGCCAGATCATCGCCGATGGCGAGGCCGAGATCGCACTCCTGGATCAGCAGGACAAGATCCTCGGCTATATGGCCAAGCTGGTGGCCCTCGATGCCATGGCCCTATCGGAAGACGTCATGGACGCGGAAATGGCCGACAGCGATGTGCCCTCTGTTGACGGCGTCACCACGGCCGTCGGTTTCTTCGTCGATTAACCCTTAGTGCATGGGAGAAGAATGATGAACGCACACCAGAAGATCCTGAAGCGGCTCGCCGCCCTGCCGTTGCTGGCCTTTGCTCTTGCGGCCACGCCAGCGGCGGCCGGCAGCTTGGAGAACATGGAGCGCGAGCGCGCCATCCTCATCGATGCCTTCCTCGACCCGGGCGTCAGTCCGGCCGAACGCGGCCAGCGCGTCCATACCGCCCGCACCCGTCTGATCGATCTCGAGCGTATGGTGCTCAGGGACGACAGTCTGGTCGGGCGCAACACGCCCACCGTCAAGCGGGCCTTCGACAACTACGACCTGACCTTCCTGGTCCATGCCGCCATCGAGAAGGACATGGCGATCAGCGATAGCTGGCTCGAACAGGTTGGTCTGACCACCCAGGCCCTGATGGCAGCCACCAAGGGACGGCGTTAAAATGCGCCACGCCCTCACCCTGCTCGACGCGGCGTCCCGCAGCCTTAGCTACTTTCTCGGGCTGACCATCATCGGCTTGGCCGGGGCGGTTCTCGCCACCTCGCGCCAAGTGCCCGAGATTGCCGCCTGGGCGCAGCAGATGTTCGGCCCCACCTTCCTGGTGCTGCTGGCGGCGCTGGTCGTCGCCACGCTGTTCTGCTGGACCCGGATGCGCCGCGCCGAGGAGGCCGGCCGCAGGGTCTGGTACGAGGCCGGCATGCACGCCGCCAACGGCATCGCGATTTTGGCCCTGACCTACACGCTTCTCGGCATCAGCCTGGGCATCGGCAGCATGGCCGGCCAGGTGCTGACGCCCGAGACCGTACAGGACGTCATCCAGGGCCTGACCGAGAACTTCAGCATGGCCTTCATGACCACCGTCGTCGGATTGCCGGTTTCGGCCTGCATGCGGGCGCTGGTGGCCATCAGCGAGGCCCAGCAAGGAGCGGAACAATGAAATTCCTGGCTTTCAACCTGCTCGCCGCCGTGGCCCTGGTCTATCTCTTCAGCGGCTCAGACGGGCCTAGCGTCGAGGGCGCCCTCGAGCGGGCCTCGGAGACGGCCCAAACATTGGTCGACAAAGGTCGCCAAGCGGTTTCCGGAATAGCCGATTCCAAAGCTCCCGAGCCAAAGCCGGAACCGGTGGCTGCAGCCGAACCCGAAGTGGTCGTCGAGGCCAAGCCCGAGCCAAAACGTGAGCCTAAGTCAGAAATTGAACCAGAGTCTGTCGCTCCTGTCGCACCTACCCCTGCTGCTCCCGTACCTTCGATGGCGGAGCTGGCCAAACTGCTGCCGGTCGACCAAGCCGTGGCCAGGCGCCGCGCCGAGGTCATGGCGGCGGCCGCGCCGGCTCCTGCCCGAGCTGCACCTCATACCTCAAAGAGCGCCGGGGAGCAGGTCTTCATGTCCCGGGAAGAGCGTCAGCGCGAGTTGCACCGGCTGGCCCAGGAGATGGAGCTGATGTTCGTCGACAAGGTGGTCAAGTAGGAGGCTGAAGTGATTACCTCGGCCCGCCTTTCGCTCGTCCTATCGCTAGCTTTGGCCCTGCTGCTGGCCTTCAAGCTGCTGCCAGGCGAGGCCGAGGTACCTGAACGACCCGTTAGCAATTCCGCTCCCTCGCGGGGGTCGGCGGCGGTGGCACACCCCAAGGCCAGCGGATCGCTGCGCCTGCCACCGCCGCCGGTCACCGAGGTGGCCAACGTTGTGCCCCCGGTCGCCGCCCCAACGATAGCCGTTACACCGATGGTCCAAAGCGAAACAGAGCCTGAGCCGCAGGTCGCACCGCTCAGGCCCAGTCCGGCGCCACCACCGGCCCCCAGCGTCAGGCCTTTGCAAGCCAAAGCGCCGACCCGGATGAGCAAACCGATGTCCAAGGCGCCGGTCCGGCGGCCCGCTCCAAAGGATGCCTCAGCGCATCCCCCAAGGTCGGCATCCGTGGCCGTCGCCGCGGCGGCCGCCGATCCCAAGACCCTGCGCGAAGGCCGCACGCTGCTGCGGCTCTTGGAACACGGTGAGGGTCCGGGCATCGAGATCGCCTGGCCGCCCGGGCGAGCCGGGCGGCAACAGCTTTTCCGCCGCTTTGCCGCCTGTTTCGGCATGCGCCTGGCGCTGGTCGATGCCGCCGGTAAGCTTTTCACCGACAGCGGTGTGCGCGGCCGGCCCTGGGATCTCAATCTCGACCGCTATTCCGGTTTCGTGCGCCGGCCGGCCGGGCGCCTGACGGCGGCCGAGCGCCGCCAGGCCGCAGCAATCGCCACCCGCCACGGCCGCCAGGGCGCTTTGGTGAGGGTCTTTCCCCGCCGTGTCGACGCGCTGTTGCTGGGTGGCCTGAGCCGGCTGATCGGGCCCGGATACCGTGGTGCTCGCGCCATTCGGGCGCGCTACCGCCAAATGGCCGGCGGGCTCAGTGTCGAAGACGTCAGCGTCGACGGCCGCGCCGTGAGCGGTCGTATCGAACTCACTCGTGCCATGAAGGCGAGCTGCCGCCACGGCGGTGCAGCATGAAATCGCTGCTTGCTGCCCTGGTTCTGGTCGCGGCTCTGGCCTCGCTGCCGGGCTGCGTCAGTACAAGTTACCACGGCTCCGGCAGCGGCACCGGTCGGGCCCCATCCAACGCCGCCGGCGCGGAAACACCAGTCCAGCGCCGGGTCGATTATCNCCTCGATCGCGGGCTCTACCGCGACCCCCCTGGCTGCGTCTTCCTGGCGCCGCCGCCGGCCAAGACGGCGGCCGGCTTCGCCGATCTGGTCGAGCGCGCCATCGCCCGCCAGCTCGGCGAGCGTTTTCCGCGCACCATCGGCCCTGAGCAACGCCGCCGCCGTGAGCGTCGGGACGCCCTTGATCTCAACCACCCCGGCGACCGCGCCGCCTTCGCCCGCAGTACTCGCTGCCCGGCCTACGTGCGTTGGCGTACCCTGGCGGCATCGTCGGATTTCGCCCTGGTACTGGCCCAGCGCCGCGTCGGCTTCGAGGTCGAACTCAGGCGCAGCCGCGACGACAAGGTGTTATGGCAGGCTTCCCACGTGGCCAGCCGCTGGGACGGCGGCCTGCCCCTGTCGCCGCTGTCGCTACCCTTCGCGGCTTTTCGTGCCGCTACTCTGAATCAGGATCAGGACGTGCTGCATTCCATGATCGACGATGCACTGAGGCGCCTTTTCGTCACCCTGCCGAACTTCATTTGAGAAAGTCGGGGCTGCGCCGCTTACGCCACCTCGGCAATGGCGACGATGGTGGTGCAGAACTGGGCCGGCCAGAAGCGGTTGCTTAGTGCCTGCAGCCCGTGCCCCAGGCTCGACAGGCGGTAGCCTTCGGCCCGCGCCAGCCCTTCGTCGAAATGCTTGTGGTCGGCGGCGCGAAAGACGCGGAACTTGTAGAGCAGGGGGTAGTTCTCGACGAAATGCATGATCCGTAAACGAAACCCGGCGCCGCGCAACAATCCGGCAAATTCATCGGCCCTGAAGTTGGCTTTATGGAAGACTTTTGCTTCCCCAGGTGCCGTCCTGGCCTGGCGCGCAGCCAGCCAGTCTATGCAGCGGTTGTGCAGGTTGTCAGCACGCACGCTGACGCACAGCACACCACCTTTGGTCAGTACGCGACGGCATTCGGACAACGCCTCGGCGACTCCCTGGGGCAGATTGTGGTAGACGCCGAAAGCCAGCACGGCGGCAAAGCTTTTGTCTGCGAAGGGCAGGCCGGTGACGTCGCCGGCCAGCAGCGGCAGCTCGGGCTCCTGGGTGCGGATCTTGGCCAAGGCGTCGGCGATGAAATCGAGGCCTATGATTTCGCGGCCCTGGCCGTGGTAGTGGCGCAACACCCGGCCCAGCCCGCAGCCCGCCTCCAGCACAGGCCCCTCTGTGCCGGCCAATGCCTCGGCGGCAAAGCGGCCGGGATAGGCGGCCAGATTGAGCCCGCCGCTGTCGGCAGGTGCCTGCTCCCAACGCTCCTGCCAATAGGCCTGATTGCCGCCGTGACTACGATAGGTGATGCGCAATTCTCGCTGCCCCTATGCTTTACGATGCGTTAGTATCATGTGCTAAACTGTCGCCAGGGTGGTTGTCGAGAGGAAAGCTTGAATGGAGGCGTCGCAGGCCCAAAATTCGGGGCCGCCGGCGGGTGATCCGTCGCAAATGAGCAAAGCCGAGCTGGTCGCTGAAGTGCACGCGCTACGCCAGCGTCTGTCAAATCAACAAGCGGATTCCGAGACCGACCCAGAAACTTCCGAAGTCCGTTTCCAGGCCGTTGCCGCAGCAATGCAGGTGGGTGTTGGCGTCGTCGACGCGTCGGACAGCACCGTTCTTTACGTCAATCCGGCGATGGAGACGCTGTTCGCATTCGCCCCCGGTACCTCGCTAGGCATGACTGCAGTCGATCGCTATGCCGATCTCGGGGCGCGCCAAAAGGTGCTGGATGAGCTCGAGTGCCACGGCCGCACCGGCCACCACGAGGTGCGAATGCGCCGGTGCGATGGCGACGAATTCTGGGCCATGTTGACGGCCAGCCGCTTCAGCTACGGTGGCCGGCAGGCGGTGCTCGCGACGTGCTACGACATCAGCCGTTTGAAGCAAGTCAACGATGCCTTGCAGACCATCAACACCGGCCTCTCGGTCTCGACAAAGAAAACCTTTTTCAGATTTCTCGTGGTCTGTGTTGCCGAGGCGCTGGCGGTGCCGATTGCCTTCGTTGGTGCCCTGCAGGACGACGGTAAAATCATTTCCACTCTGGCCGTTGCGGCTGACGACGGCTTCGTCGAGAATTTCAGCTTCGGCCTCAGCGGCACGCCTTGCGAGAACGTCGTCGATCAACAGATTTGCATCTACGAAAGCGGCTTGCAGGAGCGCTTTCCAGAGGACGAGTTGCTGGTCGAAATGGGTGCTGAGAGCTATGTAGGGGTGCCACTCTTCGGCTTTGAGGGTGAGGCGCTCGGCCTGCTGGCTATACTCGATCGTCAACCCCTGCGTCAGCCCGAGCTGACGGAATCAGTGCTGCGGCTGTTTGCCGGCCGCGCTGCCGCCGAGATGGAGCGCTTGCGGGCCGAAGACGCCCTGGCGACTACCGAAGCGCGTCTCAGCGACGCCGTCGAAAGCATTTCTGACGGGTTCGTGCTCTACGATGCCGAAGACCGTCTGGTGACCTGTAATCAGGCTTTCCGTGATATCAGCAAGGTCAATGCTGATTTGGCCCGGCCCGGCGTATCCTTCGAGGAACTGATCCGCGCCAATGTCGGGAACGGTGAGCTCGACCTGCCGGAAGACCGGCTGGAAGCCTGGATCGATGACCGCATGGCCCGCCATCTCGAGGCCAGCGGAGAATTCGAAGTCAAACTCTCCAATGGCCGCTGGGTGCGGGTCATCGAACGCCGCACCAGCGAAGGTGGCACAGTCGGAATTCGCAGCGACATCACCGAACTCAAGGACGCAGAGGAAGCTCTGCGCACAAGCGAGCAAAAATACCGCGGTATTTTCGACAGCGCCCGAACCGGTCTGGCGCGGGTCAGCATCAGCGAGGGCCGGGTTGTCGAGGCCAATGATCACCTTGTGCGCATGATGCGTTACGATTCGCGCCAGGATCTATACCGGAACCACGCCGGTCCCGGCAGTTTCGTAGATCCCGAACGGCGCCGAGATCTAATGCGCCTGGCTCGCGAACACCCGGTGATCGAGGACTTCAGCGCCGCCTTCTATCGCAAGGACGGCAGCGCAGCCTTTCTCAACCTCAACTTCAACTTCGACTGGGACGGGGACAAGTTCGAACTGGTGGCAGCCGATGTCACCGAGCAGCACGAGGCGGCTCAGGCGCTACGCCACGCCAAGGAAGAGGCCGAACTTGCCAACCGGGCCAAGTCCGATTTCCTGGCCAACATGAGTCACGAGCTGCGCACGCCCTTGAACGCCGTTATCGGCTTCGCCGACATGCTGCGGCTGCGCCTGCACGGCTCGCTGAACGACAAACAGGCCGAACAGGTCGACGATATCATCTATTCCGGACGGCACCTTTTGGAGATCATCGGCGATATCCTCGATCTCTCGAAGATCGAAGCAGGGCGGGCCGACCTCAGCGAGGAAAGCATCGACTTGGTCGGGACTGCCGAGGCGGTGATGCGCCTGGTGCGCGAACGCGCCGTCGATGCCGGCGTCACTGTGATCAACGAGCTGGCGCCGCCGCTGCCGGAGCTTCATGCTGATCCCCGCATGGTCAAGCAAGTTCTCATCAACCTGCTCGACAACGCCATCAAATTCACCGCCGCTGACGGCCTGGTGCGAGTGACGGCGGAACGGCCGAACGCTGGTGGTGGCTTGGCGCTGGCGGTCAGCGACAACGGCATCGGCATGGCGGCCGAGGACATTCCCCGCGCCCTCGTTGCTTTTGGCCAGATCGACGATTCAGAAACGCGCCGCCACCCCGGTACCGGACTGGGGCTGCCCATCGTCAAATCGCTGATGGAGTTGCACGGCGGCCAACTGGAAATCGATAGCGCAGTCGACGCAGGCACCACGATAACGGTACATTTTCCTGCTGCCCGGGTGCTCGGCTAGCGTCCAAACTGGGGGCGGAGATGGAGGTTCTCGAACCGGCAGAGTGGGATTTTCTGATGTGCCTGGCGCGGCGCATCGTGCCCGAGTCTTCCCAGCTCGACCCAGCCGGCGAGGCTGAATTCCGAGCCGTTATCACGGGCGCCCTGGGGGCACGGCCCGCCGCCGTGCGGCGCCAGATCGGCATCCTGCTCAAGATCCTGCGCTGGGCGCCCGTGCTGCGCTACGGCCGTCCCCTCGATCGTCTCTCACCGGCCAAACAAATTGCTGCGCTAAGTTGGTTCCAGGACGGCCCCGTAACGCTACTGCGCAAGGGTTTTTGGGGTCTCAAGGCGATGGTCTTCATGGGGTACTACGGCCGCGCTGCCGGGGCACAGGCGGTGGGCTGGAAGCCCAGCTTCGACGGCAACGCCGAGCTGGAGCGCGGGGCCGGCCGATGATCGAGAAATCCTACGACATCATCGTCATCGGCTCGGGCGCTGGCGGCGGTACCGTGGCTAAGGAACTGGCGCCCTTGTGCCAGGACGGCCGGCGCATAGCCGTGTTGGAATGGGGTCCAAAGTTCAAGGAAGAGGAATTCACCGGCCGCGAGGTCGAAATGGCGGGCCGGCTGTTCGTCGAATCGGGCGGCATGCTGACCGCCGACGGCACCATGACGTTGGCCATGGGTCGGGCCTACGGCGGCTCGACGGTGGTCTACACCGGCACGTCTATCACCATTCCCGAGACCACGCTGGGGCGCTGGAATGTTCCCGGCCTCGATTGGGCCGATCTGGTCGGGCGTTCACAGAAGTACATGGCCGAGAACAATGTTCACCTGTTGCCGTCCGAGGCCATCAACGACAACAACCGTCTGTTCCAGGAGGGCTGCCAAAAACTCGGCTACAGCGTCGAGCAGTTCCCCATCAACCTCAAGGGTTGCCTGGGTTCGGGGCTCTGCAATCTCGGCTGCCCCAACGCCGCCAAGCAGGGCACCCATCGGGTGCAACTGCCGGCCGCCGAGGCCGGCGGCGTCGAGGTCATCACCAACTGCCGCGTCGAAAGCATCGAGGAGCGCGCCGTAACGGCCCGCGTGACGGCGGCCGAATGGGGTCAGCCGGCCGCTTGGGAGCCCGGCGATTACCGCGTCACGGCTCCCATCATCGTGCTCGCAGCAGGTTCGATCCACTCTTCGGCGCTGCTGCTGAAGTCGCGCTTCGCGGCCGGGCTGCCGGCGCTGGGTCGCTGGTTTACGGCGCATCCGGCGTTGATCCTGGTGGGCCAGCATGAGCGGCCCATCAGCAACTTCCACGGCCATCCCAAGAGCTTCTTCTGCGACGAGTTCATGGAGAGCCATGGGTTTTTGCTCGAGACCTGCATGTACTTTCCCTTCGTCACGGCCAAGAGCCTGTCGGGCTTTGGCGCCGATCACAGCGCCCTGATGACCGATATGCGGCGACTGCAGATGATCCTGGTGCTGGCCATGGATGCGGCGGATCGCGATAACCGCATAACCATCGACGATGCCGGCGGACCCGTGGTGCACTACCGCTTCGGTGAGCGGTTGGTGGAGTCGTTGGTCCAGAGCATGCGGGCGTCCGCGCGCATCTTCTTCGCCGCTGGTGCCAAGCGCGTGCACGCCCCGGCCGCTGCCAAGTTCTTCATCGAGGACCACGAGGCCGAGCGTATCGACGACTTGATCAGCCGCCGCGACTTCAAGCTGGGCAAGGTGTCGATTGCCAGCGCCCACCTGATGGGGGGCTTGCGCATGGGTGCAGGGCCTGCGGACTCTGTAACCGATGCCTGGGGCCAGGTGCATGGCCTGCCCTGGCTCTTCGTCGCCGATGCCGGCCTGTTCCCGCGCTGCTCCGAGGTCAATCCTTACCTCACCATCATGGGCCTGGCCGACCGCGTCGCCGAGCGCATCCGTGACCGCGCTGCGGAGCTGCTGGCATGAAGCGGCGCGGTGCCGACGTCGTGGTCAAGGCACTGGAAGATGAAGGGGTCAGCTTCACCTTCGGCATCCCCGGCATCCACAACATCGAGCTCTACGACGCCCTCGAACGCTCGCCGACGATCTCGCCGGTGCTGGTTACCGACGAACAGGCGGCGTCGTTCATGGCCGACGCGGTGTCGCGTTTGTCAGCCGGTGTCGGCGTCCTCAACGTAGTGCCCGGCGCCGGGGTCAGCCATGCCATTTCGGGCATCGCCGAAGCCTTCATGGATACCGTGCCGTTGGTCGTGTTGGCGGCCGGCATCCGCGACGACACGGGCCGGGCTTACCAGCTTCACGCCATCGACCAGATGGCCATGCTGGAGCCGGTAACCAAAGCCGTGTTCAAGATCGAGGCGCCGGGCGAGCTTTATTCAACGGTACGCCGGGCCTTCGAGATAGCTCGTGATGGCGCGCCGGGGCCAGTGGCAGTGGAGATCCCGGCGAACTATTTCCTGCTGACGCAAAACATCCCGGAACTGACCTACGAAGGTGGTGGCGACGACGCACCGGTGCCCACCGATTCTGCGCTCCAAGAGGCGGCCCGACTGCTCAATGCCGCCAAGCAGCCGGCCATCTACGCCGGCTATGGCGCCGCCGCCGCCGGCCCCGCCTTGCGGGCCGTGGCCGAACGCCTGGGGGCGCCGGTC
>NZDS01000021.1 GCA_002690215.1 Rhodospirillaceae bacterium
TCCATGCCAGCCTCCTTCTCCAGCTAACATCTTGAATCACAAATTATGACTCTTGGGAATCCCCTTGGTCGATTCGGCCTATTCACAGAACGCTCTAGCTTGCGCCCAGCCAGTTACGGCATCGATTTCTACGGTGATTCGCTGTTCACCAGTGCTGCATTGGCGCAAGGCAGAAGCGATCTGGTGCAGCGCTTCGTGGCTGCCAGCCTCAAGGGCTGGGAGTACGCGCTCTCCCATCCCGACGAGATAGCCGGGCGCATCGCCACCTCGCTCGAACGCGTATTCGCCGTCAAGGACCCCCTCGCTTTCAACCTCTTCCAGGCCGAACAGGTGCAGCGCCTGACCCTGCATCCGGTGATCCAGCTCGGCCACCTCAATCCGGCCCGCTGGCGGCGCATGCACGAGAACCTCAAAACGGCCGGTTTGGTGAAAGGTAATTTTTCGGCCCAGGATCTGATTTTCGATCCCCAGGGAGAAGCCCGCCGACGAGCAACCTCGATCCGTCAGATGGCGATGTGGTCGGTCGGTGGCCTGATCATCATGGCCATGCTGTTGGCCGTCTGGACGCTGGCGCTCCGCCGCCGAGTATCCTTGGCCACGGCTGCGTTGTCAGAAAGCGAGTCCCGGTTCCGGGCCCTGGTCGACAGCGCGCCCGCCGCTATCTACCTAACCGACAAGGGGGGACGCTTCCGGTTCATCAACGCCATGTTCGAGGAGAGGGTCGGCGTCCAAGCCAAAGACATTGTCGGCCAATTGGCATCCGCCACAGACATTCTCCCAGCCGACATTCTGCGCGGCTATCTCGAACAAAACGAAGCAGTCCTGCAAAGCGGCGCTGTGGTCACGCGGGAGCATGAATGGCGCACCGCCGATGGCCTCGACAGCTCCAACCTGGTGACCAAGTTTCCCGTCGCCGACGGCGACGGCAAGATTACGGCGGTCGGCACCATCAGTCTCGACATCACCGAACGCAAGCAGGCCGAAAGGGCGCTGCGCGAAAGCGAACGGCGCATTCAACTGATCGCCGATGGCTTGTCGGCGATGATTGTCTACTTCGATGCCGAGATGCGCTACCACTACGTCAATAGCACCTACAACGAGTGGTACGGGCGCGACCCGGAAGCCGTGATCGGGCAAAGAGCGATCGAAATCGCTGGACCGGAATCCTATGCCGTCTGGGGCCCATACGCGGAAAAGGCCCTGGCCGGCGAAGAAATCAGCGTCGACTTCGAGCTCCCCGGCACAGCCACCGGCAGCAAATGGGTGCACGCTACCTACGTCCCCCACCGCGACGATCACGGCTTAGTCCGGGGGGTCTACGCGCTGGTCATTGACCAGACAGATCGGCACCAGGTCGAGCAGACGTTGCGCCAGCGCGAGGCGGAACTCAACGCAATCTTCGATCATGCCCCCATCGTGGTCACATTGAAGGATCGTCACGGACGAATGCTGCGGGCCAATCAGCGCATGTGCGATAACCTGGGTCGCAGCGAGGCTGAGATCCTAGGTATGACGTCCTACGAACTCTTCCCGGCCGATGTTGCGGAGCGCATCATCGAAAGCGAACGCCGGGTGCTGGCCGAGGGGGCGCCCGTGCAGGAAATCATCACGGTACCCACGGTTGCCGGCGAACGGGAGTTCCTGCAAGTCAAATTTCCCGTTGCCCTGGGTTCGGGCGACGCCATCGGTATCGGCTTGGTGGCCACCGACATCACTGAGCGCCGCGCCGCCGAGCGCGATCGGGCCGAGACCGAACAACGTCTATCGCGCATCCTGCAAATGACTCCCGACGCCATCATCGTGATTGGCACCGACCAGCACATTCAGGTCTTCAACCGCGGCGCCGAACGGGTTTTTGGCTATGCCGCCGAGGAAGTCATCGGCCGCTCCTTCGAGACTTTGATCCCCGAGCCTCTGCGGACCGTGCACAGGCGCCACGTGACGGATTTCGTGGCGGATTCCGTGGACGCCAAGTACATGTCCGAACGCAGCGAGATCTCTGGCTTGAGAAAGAGCGGCGAGGTCTTCCCAGCGTTGGCATCGATCTCCAAATTGCGCCTCAAGGGCGACCTTGTTTATACCGTCATGCTGCACGATGCGACCGAGCGCAAACGGGCCGAGCAGGAGGTGATCAGAGCCAAGGAGGCAGCTGAGATCGCCGACCGCGCCAAGTCTGAATTCCTGGCCAACATGAGCCACGAGCTGCGCACACCGCTGAACGCCATTTTGGGTTTCGCCCAGATGATCCAGGCCCAGACCATCGGGCCAGACCAGGGTGAGCGCTACATCCAGTATGCCAAAGACATCTATGTCAGCGGCAGCTTCTTGTTGGCCATCATCAACGACATTCTCGATCTTTCCAAAATAGAGGCCGGCAAGGTCACTCTCGATGAACGCGACCTGGACATCGCCGAAATCGTCGAATCCGCGGTGCGCCTGGTGCGAGCTCGGGCCGGCGATGGCGAGCTTGGCCTGACAGTTGACGTCTTCGTCGAACCCGCCGGCAAACGGCTTCGGGCGGACGAGCGCATCGTGCGGCAGATGCTACTCAACCTGCTCAGCAACGCCATAAAGTTCACCCCCGCCGGAGGATCGGTTCAGCTCAGCGCCCGCTGCCGCGAGGACGGCGGCATGGCCTTTTGCGTTGACGACAGCGGCATCGGCATGACGCCAGAAGATATCACAGTGGCGCTCTCCAGCTTCGGTCAGGTCGAAGGCGTCCTCACACGTTCCGCTGAAGGCACCGGCCTTGGCCTCCCTCTGGTGGCCTCGTTGGCCGAGCTCCACGACGGATCTCTCGAGCTCGAAAGCCAGCCCGGCCAAGGCACCCGCGCCACCATTAACTTTCCCGATTATCGCCTGGTAGAACCGGCTACGAAGAACTAACGGGACAGATAAAGCGAGCGCACATAGGCAGGTTCGCGCTCCTGCAGGACACCGCGCCACCTCGGCATGAGGTCGGTTTCCCGGTCGTAGCCGGCAATCAGCCGGGCCAGCTCAAGGGCCGTCCTCCGCCACCCGGACTTCGTTTGCTTGATCCTGAATTCGATATTAGGCCGCTTCGCCCGTTGGCCGTGCCAAACGCTGTGGGCGCTGTGCCTTTCGGCGGCGCTGGCCCGGACGGTTCTTGTGCGAGGCGCGCCCCCCAGGGCGACGTTTCCCCGCACCGGGATCGTTGGCAATCTCGGCCGCATGATAGGGGTGGTCGGCAAACACCGGCAGACTCTGGCGGATGGTCTTTTCGATGTCACGCAATGCACCGCGTTCGTCGTGGTCGCAGAACGAGATGGCTATGCCGGCGGCCCCGGCACGGGCCGTACGGCCGATGCGGTGAACGTAGCTTTCGGGATCATTGGGCATTTCGAAGTTGATGACGTGGGTGACGCCCTCGACGTCGATGCCCCGGGCGGCGATATCGGTCGCCACCAGCGCCCGGATACGCCCGCTGCGAAAACTGGCGAGAGCGCGCTGGCGGGCGTTCTGGGCTTTGTTGCCGTGGATGGCGTCGGCCTGGATGCCGGCCTGGTGCAGGTGCTTGGCGACACGGTTGGCACCGTGCTTTGTGCGGGTGAAGATGAGTACCCGCTCGATGCCCTGATCGTTGAGCAGCTCGCCGAGCAGCGCGCGTTTCTTGTCCTTGGCCACAAACAGCACCTGCTGCTGGACCTTCTCGACGGTGGTTGCGGCGGGCGCGGCCTCGACCCGCACCGGATCGCGCAGCAGGCCATTGGCCAGACCCTGGACCGATTTCGGCATGGTGGCCGAGAACATTACGGTCTGGCGCCGTGAGGGCAGTTTGGCGCTAATCCTTTTGACGTCGGGGCTGAAGCCCATGTCGAGCATACGATCGGCCTCGTCGAGGATGAAGACCTCGATGGCGTCGAGGCGCACGTAGCCCTGGTTCATCAGGTCGAGCAGCCTCCCCGGCGTCGCCACCAGTACGTGGACGCCCTGGTTCAGGGCCCGGATCTGGGGGCGGATGGAAGTGCCGCCGAAGACCGTGGTGGTGCGCAGACGCAGATGGCGGCCGTAGCTGCGCAGGCTGTCACCGATTTGGCTGGCCAGTTCACGCGTCGGCGCCAGGATCAATGCCCGCGGCTGCCGGTGTTGGGCTTTTCTCGGCGCCCCTGCGGTGTTTTCTTCCAGATAGTGCAGCAGCGGCAGCGCGAAGGCGGCCGTCTTGCCGGTACCGGTCTGGGCCACGCCCAGCAAGTCGCGGCCCTGAAGGAGCGACGGAATGGACTTCTGCTGGATCGGGGTGGGGGTGGTGTAGCCTTCGTCCGCGATGGCACGAAGGATGGGCTGGGCCAACTCGAGGCCCGAAAAATCAGTCATGTGTTGTTTGTCTTTCTCGATTCAATTAGTCACCCTCCGCCCCGATCGCGGGACGCAAGGCGTGCAAGCACAATGCAAGCATTGCCAACTCGGCCTGTGTCTGGCACAAGCCGGTCTAACGAAACGCCTACATTTGTCGGTAAGAAACGTGGCCGGCCCTCGGTACATATCGGGCGGGCGAGCGATCTAAATTTGACCTTGAAGGGGTGTCGCTGGGCGCCCTAATGCGCTTTCGCAACTGCGAAGTCAAGATAATTCGGGGATCAATCCCCTGTCCTCAGCCTGACCACCCGCCCGTATAGCTGTGCGGGAATCTGATAGCGCGCCTCGAAGAGGATCTTACCGCCAGGGATTTTCAATTCTCTATTTCGTGTTCGTAGATCAGGCTGCCATCAATGGCGATCAGGTCGCGCCGTCCTATTTGGGCCATGGCCAAACTGATTTCCTCCCCCAGCACCTCGATGATCTTTTCCAGTCGGCGTTCGCCGTCGGCGCCGATGGCATAAAGGAAGGCGCGGCCCAACATGACGAAGTCGGCGCCCAGCGCCAACGCCTTGACGATGCCCTCGCCGTTACGCACGCCGCTGTCGAAAATCAGGGGATACCCCTCCCCCACCGCTCGGCGGATCAAGGGCAACATGTGAATCGCCGCTGGCGCACTGTCAAGCTGACGGCCTCCGTGGTTGGAAACGTAAAGCGCGTCGACACCGCGTTCCTTGGCGGCCACAGCATCCGCCGGCGCCAGCACGCCCTTGACCATCAGCGTGCGCGGCCAGCGCTCCCGCAACATCTCGAGAAAGTTCCAGTCGATGCGACCGCGACCCTCGTTGCGGGTCTGCTCGATGGTGCTGGAGGCGGCTGTCGAGAGGCAGAGCGGAATGTCGTGCCGCACCGCCGCCTGGGCCAGAATGGCGTCGGCGCCGGGCCAGGTCAGATTGCACATGCCCATCGGCGCGATGCCGAAGGGCAGGCCCCATTCGCGATCCAGGAAGGATTTCGTCAGGCTGCGTTCCTCGACGTTGACCAGCACCCGTGGCAACAGGCGGATGGCGTCGAGGACTTGGCAGTTGAGGCGGCTGGCGCTCTCGTTGCCGGCGGCACCGTCGACGTAATCAAACATCATGCGCGGCATGCGCCGCCGGGCCTGGACCCGGGCATCGGCAACGCAAAAAAACCTGTCGGCCAGCCAAGGGACATTCGCGGCGGAACGCACTACTCATGCGTATATTGAACCACCAGCGGTACCAAGGGGCAATCGTCGGGCGCTTTCTGCAGCCTCGTCAGCACCGTTTTGGGACTACCCGGAAACAAGGTTTTCGACTCTGCTCCGAGAGGAAGACTGCGAATTGAGTCTTGCCGCCAACAGACACCCGGAAGGCCCTTCTCGCTGGTCAGCACTGATAGTATGACTCCACATCACTCAAAAACCGCCTTCGTCGATCAGCGATTGGCTAGCAACCGGCGCTAGGACCCAACGACAGGAATTGCAGAGCCCTCTCATGAACGATGAACCCGTAACCATCGTCGGCGGTGGCATCGTCGGCATCTGTTGCGCGCTTTCGCTGCTCGAGAAAGGCGCCGCGGTACGGCTTGTCGAACGTGACGAGCCGGGCCAGGGAGCTAGTTTCGGCAATGCCGGAGTGATCTCGCCCTGGTCCTGCGTGCCGAACTCACTGCCCGGAATCTGGAGGAACATACCGCGCTGGCTGCTCGATCCCGAAGGTCCGGTGGCTATTCGGCCGCGCTATCTGTTGCGGGCCACGCCCTGGGCGCTGAAGTTCCTGCGCGCCGGGCGGCGCAACCGCATCCCCGCCATCGCCGATGCCATGGCTGCCTTGAACCGGCCCAGCGTCGATCTTTACCGTCATCACCTGGCCGGCAGTGGCCACGAGGGCTTGCTGCGCGAGTGCTATTACGTCCACGCCTACCGCGAGGCCGCGGCGGCCGACCTCGGCGACTTCGTCTGGCGGCTTCGCCGCGACCACGGCACGCCGCTGGAGGTCGTCGACGGTGATCAGTTGCGTGAGATCGAGCCCGATCTTTCGCCCGAGTTCCAGGCCGCCATCATCATCAAGGATCAGGCCCGGGCGCTATCGCCGGGGCGCCTGGGCGCGGTGCTAGCCGACAAGGTGCGAAGCCTGGGCGGAGAAATCCTGCGCGCGTCCGTCGAACGCTTGGCGCCGCGCGAGGGCGGCGGCTGGCGCCTGACAAGTGACCACGGCGAGATTGAGGCACAACAGGTGGTAGTGGCCGCCGGTGCCTGGTCGGCGCTTCTACTCGAGCCCTTGGGGTTCAGCCTGCCGCTGGAGCCTGAACGGGGCTACCACATGGTCTTCCGCGATCCCGGCGTCAGCCTCAATCATTCGATCATGGCGGTCGACGCGATGTTCGTTGTCAGCTCCATGGAAATGGGCCTGCGCAGTGCCGGAACGGCCGAATTCGCCGGTCTCGAGGCACCTCCCGACTACCGCCGGGCGCAGATCTTCAAGCGCCTGACCAAGCGCCTGGTACCGGGCCTGAACACAAATGACTGCGAAGAATGGATGGGCATTCGCCCGTCCTTCCCCGACAGCCTGCCCTGCCTCGGCGAGATCCCCGGCCAGCCGGGTCTGTTTGCCGCCTTCGGCCACGCGCATTGCGGCCTCATGATGGCGCCCATGACGGGCCGCGTCGTCGCCGACCTGGTGACCGGGGCAACGCCTAATCTCGATCTGGCGCCCTATGGCGTCGAGCGCTTCGGCCGCTGAGGCAGGCTCAGCGGCGCTGCATTCCCTCCCTTACGCTCTCGCCAAAACTGCCGCCATCAGGCAGACTGGCGGAAGAGAAAAAGGCATGACCAGACCCGACCCATCTAGCGATGCCAGCGTACATTCGCTGCACCAACCGACCCGCAATCCGGGACTGCCGCTCGATGTCAGTCGGCTCGAGAACTTGGCCGTCAATACCAGCGCCGTCGAGCGCCGGGCGGCAACGCTGGCGACGCGACGCAGTTTGAAGAAAGACCATCAGGCGGCGTGGCTGCTTAAGGCCGTCACCTGCATCGACCTCACCACACTGGCCGGTGACGACACTCCGGGCCGGGTCGAGCGACTCTGCGCCAAGGCCCGCCAGCCGGTACGGCGGGATCTGTTGGAAGGACTGGGCGTGGCCGATCTCGGCCTCAGCGTCGGCGCCGTCTGCGTCTACCACGAGATGGTGCCGGCGGCCGTCGCGGCACTGGCTGACAGCGGTATCCCCGTGGCGGCGGTTTCGGCTGGCTTTCCGGCCGGACTTTCGTGGCGAGAGGGCCGCATCGCGGAGGTCGAAGCCTCGGTAGCGGCCGGGGCGGCCGAAATCGACATCGTCATCAACCGCGGTCTGGTGCTGAGCGGAGACTGGCAGGCGCTTCACGACGAGGTTCGGGCCTTCCGCGAAGCCGCCGGGCCGGCGCACCTCAAGGCCATCCTGGGCACCGGCGATTTGGGCCCGCTACGTCAGGTAGCCAGGGCCAGCCAGGTGGCGATGATGGCGGGAGCCGATTTCATCAAGACCTCGACAGGCAAGGAAAGCATCAACGCCACCCTGCCGGTGTCGCTGGTCATGCTACGCCAGATCCGCGCCTTCGAGGAAGAGACCGGCCAGCGCATCGGTTTCAAGCCGGCCGGCGGCATCAGCACGGCCAAAACCATACTCGCCTACCAGATCATGATGCGTGAGGAACTGGGCCGGCCCTGGCTCGACCCCACCCTCTTTCGCGTCGGCGCCTCGGGGCTGCTGGGCGACATCGAACGTCAACTCGAACACCACCTCAGCGGTGCCTACTCCGCCAGCCACCGCCATCCCATGGGGTAGCCATGAGCGTCGCCGAAATCATGCAATCCATGGACTATGGCCCCGCGCCCGAAGGCACGAAGGAGGCCGAGGCTTGGCTGCAGGGCCATGACCGCCGCTTCGGCAGCTTCATCGACGGCGCCTTCGGTACGCCCGGGTCGACGTTCGAAAGCTGCAACCCGGCCAGCGACGAAAAACTTGCCGAGATCAGCCAGGCCACCGAGGCCGACGTTGAGCGCGCGGTTGCGGCAGCCCGGGCGGCTCAGCCGGCCTGGGCCAAGTTGGGCTCCGGCCGGGCCCGGCCGCTCTATACCCTGGCCCGCATGGTGCAGCGCCAGGCCCGTCTGCTGGCGGTGCTGGAAACGCTCGACAACGGCAAGCCGATCCGCGAAAGCCGCGACATCGACGTACCCCTGGTGGCACGCCACTTCTACCACCATGCCGGTTGGGCCCAGTTGCTCGAAGACGAGTTTCCCGACCAGCAGGCACTGGGCGTGGCGGGCCAGATCATTCCCTGGAATTTTCCGCTGCTGATGCTGGCCTGGAAGCTCGCTCCGGCCCTGGCGACGGGCAACACGGTGGTGCTCAAGCCCGCCGAATACACCAGCCTGACGGCCTTACTGTTCGCCGAACTCGCCCACCGGGCCGGATTGCCTGCGGGCGTCATCAACGTCGTCACCGGCGACGGTGCGGTTGGCGAACTGATCGTCGAGCACCCCGACATCGACAAGATCGCCTTTACCGGCTCGACCGAAGTGGGCCGCCAGATCCGCGAAAAGACTGCCGGCACAGGCAAGCGGCTGACGCTGGAACTCGGCGGCAAATCGCCTTTCATCGTTTTCGACGACGCCGATCTGGATAGCGCCGTCGAAGGCCTGGTCGACGCCATCTGGTTCAACCAGGGGCAGGTTTGTTGCGCCGGCTCACGGCTGCTGGTTCAGGAATCGGTGGCTGAGCCTTTCGTCGCCAAACTCAAAGCACGCATGGCCAAGCTGCGGCTCGGCGACCCTCTCGACAAGGGCATCGATATCGGCGCCATCGTCGCGCCGGCTCAACTCACCCGAATTCAAGACCTGGTGCGAACCGGCATCGAAGAGGGCGGTGAAATGTGGCAGCCCGACACCCCCTGCCCCGCCGGCAACTTCTATCCGCCGACGCTGTTCACCAACGTTCAACCCGCCGCCACCATCGCCCAGGAGGAGATCTTCGGCCCGGTGCTGGTGACGACCACTTTCCGCACCCCCGGCGAGGCCATCGAGCTGGCTAACAACACCCGCTACGGGCTGGCTGCCAGCGTCTGGAGCGAGAGCATCAACCTGGCACTCGAGGTGGCACCGAAATTGGTGTGCGGCGTGGTCTGGGTCAATGCCACGAACCTCTTCGATGCCGCTTGCGGCTTCGGCGGCCGGCGTGAATCGGGCTTTGGCCGGGAGGGCGGCCGCGAGGGCCTGGGCGAATACCTGCGGCCCGATTGGGATCGGGCGCGCAAAGCCTACACGGCACCCAAGCTCGTTACTGAGAAGCCGAAGTTGGAGCCCGACCTGGGCCTTGACCGCACGCCGAAGCTCTATATCGGCGGTGCCCAGAAACGACCCGATTCGGGTTACAGCCAGGCCGTTCTGAGACCCGACGGCAAGCTGCTGGGCGAGGTTGGCGCCGGCAACCGCAAGGACATCCGCGAGGCCGTCGAGGCAGCGCGCAAGGCGGCGGGCTGGAGCCGCGCCACGGCCCACAACCGAGCCCAGGTGATCTACTACGTAGCCGAGAACCTGGAGGCCCGAAGGGCCGAATTCGGCGCCCGCATCGCCGCCCAGACAGGGGTTTCGCGCCGCGCCGCGAGAGCCGAGGTAAAAGCCTCCGTCAAGCGCCTGTTTGCCGCCGCCGCCTGGGCCGACAAGTTCGAAGGCGCCGTGCACCAGCCACCGCTGCGCGGCGTCACTCTCGCACTCAACGAGCCCCACGGCATCGTCGCCATCGTCTGCCCCGACGAAGCGCCGCTGCTGGCCACCGTTTCGCTGCTGGGCCCGGCCCTGGCCGCCGGTAATCGCATAATCCTGGTGCCCTCGGGGCCGCATCCCCTGTCAGCCACCGACCTCTACCAGGTGCTGGATACCTCGGACGTTCCGGGCGGTGTAGTCAACATCGTCAGCGGCCGGCGCGACGATCTGGCACCGGTGCTGGCAGCCCATGCCGAAGTCGATGCGCTGTGGTACTTCGGCCCGGCCGAGTTAGGCGCCGAGCTGGAACGCCTGGCCGCCGGCAACCTCAAGCGTTGCTGGATCGAAACCCGGCGCCGCGACTGGCGCCAGCGCCGTCAGGGCGAGGGCCGCGAATTCCTCGCACAGGCCTCTCAGGTCAAGAATATCTGGATCCCCTATGNCGAGTGAGGGCGGCGCGGCTTTCCTGCCCCAAGAAATCATCCGCCGAAAGCGCAACGGAGAGAGCCTAAGCGCAGAAGAAATATCAAGTTTTATCAAGGGCTTATCAGATAATTCTATCACCGAATGTCAAGTCGCGGCATGGGCCATGGCGGTCTATTTCCAGGGCCTCGACCGGGCCGAAACGGTGGCCCTGACTGCTGCCATGACGGCCTCCGGGACGGTGCTCGACTGGTCCGGAGATTCCCTCCCCGGTCCGCTGCTCGACAAGCACTCGACGGGCGGCGTGGGCGACAAGGTCAGCCTGCTGCTGGGGCCCATGGTGTCGGCCGCCGGGGGCTGTGTGCCGATGATCTCGGGGCGCGGTCTGGGACACACCGGCGGCACGCTCGACAAGCTTGACAGCATCCCCGGCTACGATACCGCGCCGTCAATCGAGAAATTTCGCCGCGCGGTGGCCGAATCCGGCTGCGCCATCATTGGCCAAACGGCCGATTTGGCGCCCGCCGACCGCCGGCTCTACGGCATCCGCGACGTTACGGCGACGGTCGAATCGATTCCTCTGATCACCGCTTCTATCCTCTCGAAAAAGCTGGCAGCTGGCCTCGACGGCCTGGTCATGGACGTCAAATTCGGCTCGGGCGCCTTCGCGGAAGATGCCGCTGAAGCCGAAGAACTGGCGCGCAGCATCGTCGAGGTGGCCAACGGCGCCGGCCTTTCGACCAGTGCGCTGCTCAGCGACATGAACCAAGTGCTGGGCCTAAGCGCCGGTAACGCGGTCGAGGTGCGCGAATCCATCGAATTTCTCAGCGGCGGCGTGCGCGAGTCGCGACTGCTCGAAATAACCCTGGCTCTAACGGCCGAACTTCTGACGCTCGGCGGCCTGGCAGCCAACGCCAAAGCCGCGCGGGCAATAGCGCAAAAGAGCCTCGATACGGGCGCCGCCGCCGAACGTTTCGCGGCCATGGTGGCAGCCCTCGGCGGCCCTGCGGATCTTCTTGAGCGCCCCGATCAGGTGGCACTGGCCGAACACGAAATGCCGGTGACGCCGGACCACCCAGGCCACATCGTGGCTATCGACGTGCGCCGTATCGGCCTGGCTATCATCGCGCTCGGCGGCGGCCGGCGCCGGGCCGGCGATGCCATCGACCATGGCGTCGGGTTTAGCCGGATGGCCGGATTGGGCGACGAGGTCGGCTCCGAACGCCCGCTCTGCCTGGTCCACGCCCGCAGTTCGGCGGCCGCGGAAGAGGCTGCCGCAGCCGTGCGTGCTGCCGTGACACTGGGCGAAATGGCAGTGCCGGGGCCGCTGGTGTTGAAGCGCATCGGCCCATGATACCCAAGGCCGAACTACACGTTCACCTCGAAGGCACGGCCACACCTGATTTGGTGCGGCGCCTGGCAAAACGCCACGAAGTGGCGCTGCCGTCCAAGATGTTCGGCCCCGATGGCGATTTCATCTGGCGCAATTTTCTTGATTTCCTGGATCTCTACGACGCCGCCGCAGCCGTCATCCGCACGCCCGAGGACTACCGCGACGTCACTCTCGACTATCTCAGGCGCTCGGCCGCCGAAGGTGCAATCTATGTCGAAATGATGTCATCGCCCGACCACGCCGCCCAGAACGGCATGAGCTATAGCGACCACCTCGAAGGCATTGCCGCCGGCATCGAGGAAGCGCGGGAGGAATGCGGCATCGAAGGCCGCGTCATCGTCACTTGCGTACGCCATTTCGGCGCCGAGCGCGGCCTGGAGATCGCCCGACAGGTGGTGGCCCAGCCCCACCCTCTGGTGGTTGGCTTCGGCATGGGCGGTGACGAGGCGGCATATCCGGCCGGCGACTTCGCCAAGGTTTTCGACCACGCCGCTGCCGCCGGCATGCCCTGCACGGTTCACGCTGGCGAGTGGGCTGGTCCGGAAAGCGTGCGCCAGGCCATGGAAACGCTGCCGGTTCGCCGCCTGGGCCACGGCGTGCGGGCCATCGAAGATCCCGATCTGGTGACCGAAATCGCCGCCCGCGGCTTGGTGCTCGAGGTCTGTCCCGGCAGCAACCTGGCCACAGGCGTTTTTCCCGCACCCGAGGCCCATCCTTTCAACCCGCTACGTCGAGCCGGCGTCGCCGTGACCCTCAATTCCGACGATCCGCCCTACTTCGCCACCTCGATCGGCCGCGAATACGATTTCGCTGCCCGCCACTTCGGCCTGGATGAGAGCGAGCTGCGAGCCGTCACCCGCACCGCCCTCGAAGCCGCTTTCGTCGATGATGGCACCAAGGCAACGCTGCTCGCGAAGCTGACGAGTGAAGCCGCGGCAACGACCACAATGAACACCCCGGCTTGAATTCAAAAAAAGGTCCCTGTCCCCGAAATCTCCTATTTATCGCCAATGCGGACGATGCGGCAGGACTGCACGACAGCGCCGGCCGCATTCTTGAATTCGACATTGGAACCCAGGCGCACCACCTTGAGTTTGCGCCTGACGCTGCTGAGGCCTAATTCCGTTATCTCGACCGGCAGCGTAAGCGTAGCCACGCCAGAAGCAACGGTGCAGCCGAGGTGCAAACGGCAGGTCAGGTGCTCGCTGGTCTTCATCGTCGAGGGCGACTTGTAGGCGTGGTGGATCTCGATATTGGTGCCGCCGGGTCCGATGGCGATCTGGCTCGGTTCGGGCTCGAAACCGAACATGTTTTTTTCGACCTCGCAAATTTCCTTGGCGCTGCCAGCAAACGGCGCCATGGCGAGCAAAAGGACTGTGACGGCAATGGTCCAACGGTATGAGTTCACAAGTTCCACTCCTCCGACACGACAAAGCCCCATTCTAAGCTGCGGCGACGGCAGCCATGAAAGCGCGAAGTTTGGCTTCATCGAGCTCGCCGGCCGTGCGCACGCCGTTGCAGAGGTCGACGCCGTAGGGCCGCACCCGGGCTATCGCTTCACCCACATTGCCGGCATGAAGGCCACCGGCCAGGAAGACCGGGGTTCCCAGCGACGCCACGATTTGGCGGCTGATTTCCCAATTGTGAACCCGGCCAGTACCACCGAGCTCCTTCACCGCCAATGAGGGATCGCCGGAATCGAGCAGCACGGCATCGACCGCGGGCGCTACGGCTTGGGCTTGATCGATGGCCTCGGGGCCAGTGACGTGGATGACCTGGAGGATTGAGATGCCGGGCAGCGCCGCGCGCAATTCGGCGTGGCTGCCTTCGCGCAATTCGTCGACCAATTGCACGGCATTGCAGGCTACGACGCGCTGCTGGGCCACGATGCCACCCACATCCTGGCGGCTGGTCAACAGCACGCTCATCACCCCGGGCGGCACCCCGAAGGCGATCTCTGCCGCCAGGTCGTCGCCGATGACGCCCGCACCGCTAGGCATCTCGCTCACCAGACCGACGGCGTCAGCACCGTATTCGACGGCCAGCCGGGCTTCGTCCGGGCTCATCATGCAGCAGATTTTGGTGCGCGTGGACACGGGCGCTCTCCCGCCAAAGGCTCGCTTCAATTCATGCTAGCATGGAGCCGGCGAAGATAATCAGGGGGAGGCGCCGATGTATGCCTCGAAATTTGCCGGCAAAGGCCGCAACGGACGATTTTTCGGGCTGGCCGCAATGCTTGTCATGCTCGCCTTGCCATGCTTCGGGCCAGCGCCAGCGGCAGCGCAGTCGTCCGGTTCATTGTCCTTTCTCACCCACGGCGAGCGTGAATGGCTGGCCGAACATCCGGTCATCCGCCTAGCGCCGGATCCCAGTTTCCCGCCCATCGAGTTTTTCGACCCTGACGGCGCCTTCAAGGGTATCGCCGCCGAATACGTCGGCCTGATCGAAGCCAAACTGGGCATTCGCTTCAAGATCACAAAGACCCGCAACTGGGCCGAGAACGTGGAACTTACCAAGTCCCGCGGCAACGACATCTGGTCGGCGGTTTCGCGCACGCCATCACGACTCAAGTACATGCACTTCACCAAGCCCTACATGGAATCGCCGGCAGTGATCGTTGTCCGCAACGATGTGACGGGCGCTCTCGACACCAACTACCTCAGAGGCAAGACCGTGGCGGTGGTCGCGGAATATGGCATCCACGAATACCTGGCAGGCAATTATCCCGATATCACGCTGGACACGGTTCCCGACGTGCTCACGGGGTTGCGCATGGTCTCGTTCGGCATCGCCGACGCCATGGCAGTCAATATGGCCCTGGCTTCCCATGTCATCGAGAAAAGTGCCATCACCAACCTGCGCGTTGCCGGCAATACCGAGTTCATCTACCGCTGGGCCTTCGCGGCGCGCAGCGATTGGCCGGTGTTGAGCCACATCCTGGAAAAGACTCTGGCTCAGATCGACATCCAGGAACGTAGCGCCATTTCGCGCAAATGGATTGCCTTCGAGCAACCGAGTTGGCGCCCCAACAGCATCCAGGTGGTTTCAGCGCTGATGGTCCTGACCCTGTTGGTCGTCGTCGGGGTGCTGCTTTGGGTGCGGGTGCTGAACCGCCTGGTGCAGCGGCGCACCGAGGAAGCGAACGCGGCCCGGGACCTCTCGGCAGCAGCCGAAGCCAGCCTCAGGCTGGCCATCGAGACCATGTCGGAAGGCTTCGTTTTCTACGACGCCGACGAACGCCTGGTCATCTGCAACACCCGGTTCCGAGAGCTCTACGGCTATAGCGAAGAGCAGGCCGCGCCCGGCGCCTGGGCACATGATCTCTTTGCCCTCGATCGCGTGCGCGGCGCCGTCGTCATCACCGAACATGCCGACCACGAATTCGAGCATCGTCGCCGTATCACTCGGCGGGATGGCGAAGGGATGTTCGAAGTCCAGCTCAAGGACGGCCGCTGGCTGCAAATCCGCGAATCCGTCACCGCGGACGGTGGTGTCGTCAGCATCCAGGCGGATATCACGGCCGAAAGGGCGGCGGCGGAGGAGCTCCTGGATGCCAGGGACTTTTCGGCGGCGGCCGAGGCCCGCTTGCGGTTGGCCATCGAAAGCATGTCGGAGGGTTTCGTGCACTATGATGCAGAGGACTGCCTGGTCAACTGCAACACTCATTTTCGTGATCTTTACGGCTACTCTGAGGAAGAAGCCGTGCCTGGCGCCCGGGCTGAAGAACTCTCGTTGCTCGATAAGAAACGCGGACTGGTTGCCAGCAGCGAACATCCAGATGGCAACTATGTCGGTCGCCGATCACAGTTGAAACAGCAGGGCAGCGGTACTTTTCAATTGAATCTCGCCGACGGCCGCTGGCTGCAGATCCGCGAAAGCGTCACCAGTGACGGCGGTGTCGTCAGCATCCAGGCCGATATCACCGAGCGCAAACGCGCCGAGGCCGAATTGGCGGAAAAATCCGCCATCCTCGAAAACACCCTGAACGCCATGGACCAAGGCATCGCCATGTACGACGGCGATTTCAATCTGTTGGCCTGGAACCGGGCCTTCAGCGAGTTGCGCGACTTCCCCGAGAGCGAGCTCTATCGTGGCAAACCACTTAGCGAAGTGGCTCGCTATCAGGCCGAGCACGGCAACTATGACGGGGCGCTCGAACAGCTCGAGAATGAGGTCGACAAGCAAGTCAAATATTGGGTCGACATGGCCCACACCATTTCCGGTCAGCAGTCGGGAATTCAGCATCGACCGGACGGTTCTATCCAAGAGGTGCGGGCCAACGTGTTGCCCCAAGGCGGTTTCCTGCTGACTTTTACCGATGTCACCATCCGCCAACAGGCGGAAGAAGCGCTCAAGGAACGCGAAGGCAGGCTGCGCGAAATTCTCGAGCACAGCCCCATTGCCATTTCCATAATTCGCGACAGCGGTGCCGGCGAACGGGTCTACAGCAACCAAAACTATCGCGACATGTTGA
>NZDS01000022.1 GCA_002690215.1 Rhodospirillaceae bacterium
CGCCGACGCTGAGGCACCGCATGGCCGTCAACTTCGCCGCCCGGGCCGAGGGCGTCGGTGTGTCCTCGGTGATCGAGCGGCTGATCGATCCTTTCCGGTAGGGGCTTGGGGAGCAGCGGCAGCGCCATGCCAGCGGGCCTTCGCCAACAGGCCGAACAGCTTGCCGCCACGCTGCCGCCGCTGCTGGTGGCGGCCGAGCGCGTTGCCGCCACCGTGGCCCAGGGCGTCCACGGGCGCCGCCGGGTCGGCCTGGGCGAGAGCTTTTGGCAGTTCCGCCAGTACCAGCCCGGCGACGAGGTTCGCGCCATCGATTGGCGCGCCTCGGCCAAGTCGGAACGGGTCTTCGTGCGCGAACACGAATGGGAAGCGGCTCAGAGCGTTTGGCTGTGGCGAGATTGTTCGCCCTCGATGCACTATGCCTCCGCCGCTGCCCCGACCGACAAAGTCGACCGGGCGACGCTCTTGACCCTGGCCCTAGCGGCATTGCTGCTGCAAGGCGGTGAATTCGTAGGTTTGTTGGGCGTCGACCGGGTGCCGACTTCGGGCCGGGGGGCACTGACCCGTCTGGCCGCCAGTCTGCACAACCCGATCGGAGAGCGCCCCAGCCTGCCGCGGGCCGAGCGTCTGCCGCGCTATGCCCGGGTGGTGCTGATCGGTGATTTTCTGTCACCCCTTGCAGACATCGAAAAAACCTTGCGGCACTATGCCGGCGGAGCCATCGACGGCCACTTGCTGCACCTGTTGGACCCGGCCGAGGAGGATCTGCCGTTTAGTGGCCGCACGCGTTTCGAGGGCCTGGAGGGCGAGGGCAGCTATCTGGTCAGCCGGGCCGAGACCCTACGCCAGGCCTACGGCGCTCGTCTTGCTGCGCACCACGAGGACCTGTTGACGTTGAGTCGCGGCGTCGGCTGGACGCTGGCCCGCCATCGTACCGACCGGCCGCCGGAAACGGCATTGCTGGCGCTCTACCAGGCGCTGGCCGGCAGGGTATAGGCCAGGGACGGTATAATCGTGCTCAGCCTGGGACCCCTCGCTTTCGCCACCCCTTGGATACTACTGGCCTTGGCGGCCCTGCCGATACTTTGGTGGCTGTTGCGCGTAACCCCGCCGGCACCGCGCCGCGTAGCCTTTCCGCCGATCCAGTTTCTGCGTGGCCTGGTGGCCCAGCAGGAGACGCCGCATAGCACGCCCTGGTGGCTGTTACTGCTGAGGTTGGCCATCGCCGTGCTGATCATCGCCGCCTTGGCTCAACCCATTCTCAATCCGGGTAGCCGGCTGGGCACGGGGGGCCCGCACAGCGTCGTGCTGCTGGTGGTCGACGATGGCTGGGCGGCGGCGGCGGATTGGCCGCTCCGCCGCGCCAACCTTGACAAGCTGCTGGCCGAGGCCGAACGCAAGGACCGCCCGGTGGTGCTGTTGACCACGGCGCCGCCGGCCGGCGAGGGAGTCTTGCAGGCCCCCGAGGTGATGCCGGCGGCGGCGGCTCGCGAGTTGGTGGCGGCGCTCGAGCCCAAGCCCTGGCCGGTCGACCGCGCCGCGGCGCTGCGCGCCATCGCCGATCTCGATCTTGGCGGACCGGCTGACGTGATCTGGCTTAGCGACGGTTTGCAGGCCATGCCCGGCGGTGATGCCGCCATCGCGCTTGCCGAACGTCTGCAGCGCCTGGGGCCGGTGCAGTTGTTGGCGCCGCACCACGGAACTTTGGCCAAGGTACTGCTGCCGCCGGAGGCCGTCGGCACGCTGCTCTCGCTGCAGGCCAGGCGCGTGCCGGTGGCAGTGGCCGAGACGGTTTGGCTGCGGGCGCTGGGCGAACGCGGCCAGGTGTTGGAGCGCCAGCGCCTCGAGTTCGCCGCCGCTGCCGGCAGCGTCGAACACGTGTTGGAGCTGCCGGCTGAGGTACGCAACCGACTGGCTCGGCTGGAGCTCGAAAACGCCGGCACGGCGGCCGGTGTGGTGCTGCTGGACGAGCGCTGGCGCCGCCGCCCGGTGGGACTGGTGTCAAGCGGCGGCAGCGGCCCAGACCAGCCGCTGCTCTCCAGCCTCTATTACTTGGAGCGCGCCCTCGCCCCCTTTGCCGAGGTCCGCCAGGGCAACGTCGCCAAGCTTCTGGCCCGGCGGCTGGCGCTGCTGGTGCTGGCCGATGTTGGCCAGATCGTCGGTCCCGACAGGGCGCGCATCGAGGACTGGATCGACCGGGGGGGCGTGCTGTTGCGTTTCGCCGGTCCGCGTTTGGCCGAGCATGCCGACGATCTGGTGCCGGTGCCGTTGCGCGCCGGAGGCCGAAATCTGGGTGGCGCCCTGACCTGGACCCAGCCGGCGCGCCTCGCACCATTTGCCGCCTCGAGCCCCTTTGCCGGCCTCAGCCCGCCGGACGACGTGCTGGTGTCGCGTCAGGTGCTGGCGCAGCCCTCGCTGCAACTGGGCTCACGCACCTGGGCCCGACTGGCTGACGGTACGTCGTTGATCACCGCCGACCGCCGCGGCCGAGGCTGGATCGTGCTGGTTCACACAAGCGCCGACACCAGTTGGTCCAACCTTTCGCTGTCCGGCCTCTTCGTCACCATGTTGCAACGCATAGTGGCCCTGGCCGAAGGCGTGCCGGGTGCCGCCGCCGTGGCCCTGCCGCCGCTTAAAGTGCTCGACGGCTTCGGCCGGGCAGGAGCCCCACCGGCCACCGCCCGGCCCATCGCTGCCAGCGAAATGAAGGAAACCGGTCTCGACGGTGTGGCGGTCGGGCCGAGCCATCCACCGGGCCTCTACGGCACGGCACAGGCCCGCCACGCCCTCAACCTGAGCCCCTCGCTCGGCCATCCGGCGGCCCTGGCCGGCTTGCCTCAGGGCGTCACGGTGTCGGGCTTCGCTGCCAGCCGCGAGATCGACCTCAAACCCTGGCTGCTGGTCGCAGCGTTAGTGCTGACGTTGCTCGAGTTTCTCGTCAGCCTGGGGCTTAGGGGCCTGTTGCAAAGCCCCGTGCGCCGCCGCAATGTCGCGCTGGGCGCCCTGGCGTTACTGATTTTGACCCCACCCCAGGCGGTGCGGGCTCAGGCCACCAACGACGAGTTTGCCCTGGCCGCCACGCTGCAGACGCGGCTGGCCTACGTCATCACCGATTTAGCCGAGATCGACGAAATGAGCCGGGCCGGCCTGGCCGGTCTGACACGTATGTTGGACCGGCGCACGGCTGTCGAGGGCGGCCAGCCGCTCGGTGTCGACCTGGAACTCGACGAGCTGGTCTTTTTCCCGCTGCTCTATTGGCCGGTGCTGCCCGAACAGCGCCAACTAAGCCCCACCGCCCTGGCCAAGGTCGATGCTTTCATGAAAAACGGCGGCACCATCGTCTTCGATACCCGTGACGAGCAGATGATGCTGCCGCAGTCGGGATTTGGGGGCCCGGGTTTGGCTGGCGCGGGCAGCCCGGCCCGGCAGCGGCTCAGGCAAATTCTCCATCGGCTCGATGTACCGCCGCTGGTGCCGGTGCCGCAGCAGCACATCCTGACCAAGGCTTTCTATTTGATTCAGCAATTTCCCGGGCGCTGGAGCGGTGGTCCGGTGTGGGTCGAACGCCATGCCGGTGGTGTCAACGACGGCGTTTCGGCGTTGGTCATCGGTAGCCACGACTGGGCCTCAGCCTGGGCCGTGGATGACCAAGGCCGGCCCATGGTGGNGGTGGTGCCGGGCGGCGAACGCCAACGCGAAACGGCCCTTCGCTTCGGCATCAATCTGGTGATGTATACCCTGACCGGCAATTACAAGAGCGACCAGGTGCACGTACCGGCCATCCTCGAAAGGCTGGGNCAATGAGTGCCGCCGCCNTGGTCAGCGGTTTCAGCGGTCTGACCATCNCACCGCTGCTGCCCTGGTCGTTGCTGGCCGGCCTCGGCGCCGGGGCGCTGATCATTGTTGTCTATGCCGCCCTGCAACGCGCCAGCGGCACGCTGTGGCGCCTGTTGGCCCTGTCCGTGGCATTGTTGGCGCTGCTCAATCCCAAGCTGGTCGAGGAACAGCGCCAACCCTTGAACGACGTCTTGGCCCTGGTGGTGGACCGCTCGGACAGTCAGGAAATCGGCGGCCGCCGGTCGGCCACCAGCCAGGCGGTTGCGGCGCTGCAGCGCAAGCTTGAGAGTTTCTCCGGTCTCGAGGTGCGCGTGGTGGCGGCAGGCGATCGCCACAGCCGGCTTTTCGAGGCCCGCGACGAGGCCCTTTCCGACGTGCCGCCCAACCGCCGCGCCGGCACCATCATGATCAGCGACGGCCAGGTCGANGACGTGCCNAAGCCGGCGGGAGAGGGCGCCGAGNCATCGGCTGCCCCCCTGCACGTCTTGCTGACCGGCACGCCTGAAGAGCGTGACCGGCGCTTGGTCGTGGTCGAGGCGCCGAGCTACGGCATGGTCGGCGACCCGTTGGCGATGACGTTGCGCATCGAGGATCGGGGCGGCTCGGAGGCTCGGGAATCTCCTGGACGCGCTGTGGTATCGGTCCGCCGCGACGGCGGCCCGGTGCAGAAGACACAGCTCAGGATCGGTCGTGACGAGCGNCTGCCTTTCGTGCTCGACCATGCCGGGCGCAGCATCATCGAGATCGAGGTCGAAGCCGGGCCGGAGGAGCTGACNCTGCGCAACAACCGTGCCGCGCTGCTNCTCAACGGCGTGCGCGATCGTCTGCGCGTGCTGTTGGTATCGGGCGAGCCGCATGCAGGTGAACGTACCTGGCGCAACCTCTTGAAGGCCGATCCTTCGGTTGATCTGGTGCATTTCACCATCCTGCGGCCACCCGAAAAGCAGGACGGCACACCGGTCAACGAGCTTTCCCTGATCGCCTTTCCCATTCGCGAGCTCTTCGAGATCAAGCTCAGCGAGTTCGACCTCATCATCCTCGACCGCTACCGCCGGCGCGGTGTGCTGCCACNTGGCTATTTCCTCAACATCGCCAATTACGTCGAGGCCGGCGGGGCGTTGCTGGAGGCGGTGGGCCCCTCGTTCGCCGGCGCGATGTCCCTTTTTCGCACACCCCTGGAAAACGTGCTGCCGGGCCGTCCCACGGGCGAGATCTACCGCCAAGGCTTCAAACCCAGGCTTGCTGCCAGCGGCTTGCGCCATCCCGTCACGGCCGATCTGGTGCCCGGCGGCGGCGANCCGGGCTGGGGCCGCTGGTTTCGCATGATCGACGCCGATGCCGAGAGCGGCGAGGTGCTGATGCGCGGGGTCGCCGATCGGCCGCTCCTGATACTCGACCGCGTCGGTGATGGCCGGGTGGCGCTGCTGCTCTCCGATCACGGCTGGCTCTGGGCCCGCGGCTTCGAGGGCGGTGGCCCTCAGGCTGAACTGCTGCGCCGGCTGGCGCACTGGCTGATGAAGGAGCCCGAGCTGGAAGAAGAAGACCTGCGGGCGACGGCGGCAGGCAACCACATCGACATCGTGCGGCGCAGCCTGAAACCCGGCAGCGCCCCGGTGACGGTGACACCTCCCGGCGGCGAGGCTTTCGAGGTNAACCTCGACGAGGGNCCAAGCGGCCGCGCCAGCGCCCGTATCGAGGTGGCGCACGACGGCATCTATAGCGTGACCGACGGTCGCCAAACGACGGTGGTGCCGGTGGGGGATCCCAACGCCCGCGAGTTGATCGACGTACGGGCCACAGCCGAGGTGCTGCAGCCGGCCGTTCGACCCAGTGGCAGCATCCGCTGGCTCGAGGACGGCTTGCCTCGGCTGCGCCGGGTGCGGCCAGGGCGCGACGTCGCCGGCAGTGATTGGATAGCCATCCACGACAATCAGGCTTACGTGGTCAGCGGAGTCGAAGAGATACCGCTGCTGCCGCCACTGGTCGTGTTGATCCTGTTGCTGGGCGGTCTNATGGTGGCCTGGTATCGTGAGGGACGNTGAGCNGGGGGCAGCCAGGGAGGTCGAATATGAANGACAGCGAAGGCATTCGGGAAACGGTAGGGCGCTATTTCGATGGCCTNTACCACAGCCGCGGCGCCGATCTGCGCGCCGCTTTTCATGAGAACGCGCGCATCACCGGCATCGTCAGCGACAGCGGCGAACGCAGCGAGATGGACCTCGAGCAGTTCGTCCGGTTCGCCGAAAAGCAGCCCTCGGCAGCTGCTGCCGGGGAGGCCTATGAGATGACGATCCNGGCCCTTGACGTCAAAGGCGCCGTGGCTTCTGTCAAGGTCGAGGACGTATACATCGGTAAGCGTTTTACCGATCTCCTGCTGTTGCTGAAGGAGGGCGGCACCTGGCGNATCTACAGCAAGCTCTGGCACGCCGATCCGCTCTAGCCCCGGGCTATCTACGGGATACCATCATGTCATTTTCCCTTGTCACCCTCGACCTTCGTGGCGCTACCGGTTGTCTCGAGCTGGACGGCCGCTGCTGGCCGCTGAGCGCCACCGCCGAGCAGCTCGGGTTTGAACTGCCCAACACGCTCATCGAGCTTTTTGCGGATTGGCCGGGNAGCCAGATNCGCCTGCAGAACCTGGCCGATCGGGCGCCCGATGANGCTCCAGAGCTGGCGCTGGAAACGACCGAGGAGCAAATGCTGGCGCCGCTACAATATCCCGGCAAAGTGCTGTGTGCCGGCGCCAACTATTACGATCACTTGGCCGAGATGGGGGTCGAGGACACGCGCAAGGAGGCTCAGCGCCTGTTTTTCTTCTTCAANCCGTCNCGGACCAGNGTGGTCGGNCCCGGCGCCAGCGTGAAGAANCCCCGGCGAACCCAGATGTTCGACTGGGAAATCGAACTGGCCGCGGTGATCGGCAAGACCGTCAANGACGTGGCCGAAGAAAACGCCATGGCCGCCGTGGCGGCTTACACCGTGGCCATTGATTTCTCCGCCCGCGATCTCAATTTCGCCCCCGAAACTTTCTACAAGATGGATTGGGTGGCGGGAAAAGCGCAGGATACCTGCTGCCCCACCGGCCCGCGCCTGGTGCCGGCCGAGGCCATCGCTGACCCCCAGGACCTCGGGCTCAGGCTCGCCGTCAACGGCGAAACCAAACAGGATTCTCGCACCTCGCAGATGATCTTCTCGATCGCCGAACAGATCGCCGAACTCTCGTCGATCATGACGCTCCTGCCCGGTGACCTGTTGCTCACCGGCACTCCGGCCGGAGTCGGCTTCCCGCAGAAAACGTTCCTGGACATAGGCGACCGGGTCGAAGCCGAGATCGAGGGCATCGGCAGGCTCGAAGTCGAGATTACAGAATAGCGGCCGGTTCCTGGGCGATGGCACCTCGCAGGGACGAGCGTGCCGGTGAGGCGGTCCAGGCTGCCCGGCACCAGTTCAAGGGCCAGCAACCTCCGTGGGTCTTCGCCCGGCAGAGCGATGCCGTTGGCCAGGCGGTGGCAGAATCCCAAACGCCGGTAGTAGACCGCATCTCCGGTCAGCAGCACGGCGGCGTGGCCCGCGGCTTGGGCCGCCGCCAGACCGGATTGCACCAGGGCGCTGCCGATGCCGGCGCCGGAGAATTCCGGGGCCACGGCCAAGGGACCCAGGATCAGGACGCTTTCGAGGCGGCCGGAGCGGTACTCCCGCACTGCTGCCGGCCAGAAACGCACACTCCCGGCAAGGGAGCCCTCGACGAGCGCCACGCGTCCGAGTTGGGATAGCGCCGGACGGCCGTCGCGCAACTGCTCGATGGGTTTGACGGCAGGCGGCGGGAAAACTTCGGCCAGTAGGCTGGCGATGGCGGCGGCGTGCTCGGGCCGCTCGGGTGAAATGCTGAACATGACGAGGCTCCGGCGAACGAGGGTGTGAAACGCACCCTGGGCGGCGAAGACCGGGTGCGCGCTAGGAGGCTTTGCCCCCTCGTCGTCGGAGTGTGCTGCGCTGATTCGTCATGGCGGCGCATTTAGCACGGCCGGGTTGGCCCGCCAAGCTCTTTTCCGCCGCTCTGGACCGGCCAGGCGAATCCCGTTAGCGTCGCCGGGCCCACAACCAACAGCGAAAACCCCATGTTCTATGAACCCAAGGACGGCCACGGCCTGCCCCACAACCCTTTCAAGAGCCTGATCGTGCCGCGGCCCATCGGCTGGATCTCGACCGTCAGCGCCGACGGCATCGCCAATCTGGCACCCTTCAGCTTCTTCAACGGCGTTTCTGATACGCCTCCGGCGGTGATGTTCGCGGCCAACGGCCGGATCAACCAGGGTCGCCTCAAGGATACGCTGACCAACGTCGAGGCGACCGGCGAGTTCGTCGTTAACCTGGCCACCGAGGCCTTATCCGACGAGATGAACGCCACCTCGGCCAGCGTCGATCCCGAAGTCGACGAATTTGCCTTGGCCGGCCTGACGGCGACGCCGTCGCGCATCGTCAAACCGCCCCGGGTGGCTCAGTCTCCGGCCCAGCTCGAGTGCCGATATTTGCAGACCGTGGACCTGGCAAGCTCCGACCCCGACATTCGCAATGCCGTGGTGCTGGGCGAGGTGATCGGCATCCACATCGCCGACGAGGCCTTGACGGCCGAGGGCCGGGTCGACACCGCCTTGATGAGGCCGCTGGCCCGCCTCGGCTACATGGAATACACCGTCGTCGAGAAGGTCTTCAGCCTCGACCGGCCAGCGTAGACAGACCGGCATGGCGGCCGAGGCGCCACCCGAGCGCGAGGGTGAAACGCGGTTTTTGTTGGTCAGCTTTTCGCTTGGTCACATGGCAAACGACTGGGCGCCGGGTGCGGTCTGGTTGATCGCCCCGGCGATCGCGCTCGACATGGGGCTTTCGCCTTCCGAGCTCGGCCTCTTGATCACCGTTCAGGCCATCGGAGCATCCATGGCCTACTTCCCCGCAGGCATGCTGGCCGATCACGTGGCCCATCGCGGGCGCCTGCTGGCGCTGACCTTCTGGTGGGTGGCCATCGGCTTCTTCGCGGCCTCCTTCGCCACCTCGTTCTGGTCGATCGCAATCCTGCTTGCTCTGGCCGGGCTGGGCGATGCCGCCTGGCATCCTATCGCCACCGGCGTGCTGGCCAAGCGCTGGCCTAAACGGCGCGGCGAGGCACTGGGCGTGCACGCCATCGGCGGCAGCCTGGCGACGGTGCTGGCGCCGCTGGCGGTGGGTTACCTGCTGGCGTTCGTCGACTGGCGCGACGCCCTGCGGATCTCGGTGGTTCCGGCCCTGATCATGGCCGTCGTCTTCAGCCTGTTCATTGTCCGCCGGGTGCCGCCTTCGCATGACAGTGGCACGACGCGTAGCGATGTCGGCGGGTTCTTTGCCGTCTGGTTCCGGCCGCTGGGCCTGGCCTTCCTTGTAATGATCATCGCTTACCACATGTCGTTCACGGCGGTGTTGAGCATGACGCCGCTCTATCTGCAGACCACGCACGGCTACAGCCCGGCCCAGGCCGGGACGCTGTTTGCCGTCGGCTTGCTGGTCGGCACGCTGGTGCTGCCTTGGCTGGGCCGGGTCTCGGACCGTATCGGCCGCAAATTGGTGGTCGTGACCATGATTTTTTGTGGCGGCGTGCTGGCCGTCGGAATCGCTTTTGCCGGCTCTGGCATTGCCCTGCTGGCCACGGTCATCGGTGCCATCGGCATGCTGGTCGGCGTGCGCGCCGTGATCCTGGCCTTGGCTGTCGATTTCGCGGCCAAACGCGAAGGCACGACGCTGGGCTTCGTCTTCGGCCTTATGGATGGGGTGGGGGCATTGGGTGCCGTACTGGCCGGTCTTGTCGGCGAGGTCGACTTGAGCCGCGCCTTCCTGCTGGGCGGCGGCCTGGCGCTGGCCACAGCCGTGCTGGCGGGGCTGTTGCCGCTCAGGCGTCCGGCTGGTTGAATGTGGACCTCGGGGCCTCGAAAACGGATCCGACGAAACCGGGAGGAACAACATGGGCATGCTGGTCGAAGGCCGTTGGGACACCAGCCCCAATGATGCACGCAAAACCGGTGGCCGCTTCATGCGTCAGGACGCACAGTTCCGCGACTGGATCACGGCCGATGGGTCGAGTGGTTTCGCCGCCGCGCCCGGTCGTTATCATCTGTACGTCTCCTACGCCTGTCCCTGGGCCCACCGCACCCTGATCTTCCGCCGCCTCAAGGGTCTGGAGAACATGATCGACGTCTCGGTCGTGCATCCCTACATGGGCGAAGACGGCTGGAGCTTCGAGGCCGGCGAGGGNGTGGTTTCCGATCCCGTAAACGGCGCCGACTTCATGCGCGACGTTTATTTAGCGGCGGCGCCGCGTTACAGCGGTCGCTGTTCGGTGCCGGTGCTTTGGGACAAAGAGCGGCAGACCATTGTCAGCAATGAATCTTCCGAAATCATCCGCATGTTCAACAGTGCTTTCAACGCCCACGTCACGGCGGATGAGGCAACGCTGGATTTCTATCCTGAGGAGTTGCAGCGCGAGATCGATACGGTCAACGCCGAGATCTACGACAACGTCAATAACGGCGTCTACAAGTGCGGCTTCGCCACCGCCCCCGAGGCCTACGAGGACTCCTTCAAGGCTCTTTTCGGCACTCTGGATCGCATGGAGGAACGGCTGGGACGCCAGCGCTACCTGGCCGGCGGGCGCCTGACCGAGGCCGATTGGCGGTTTTTTGCCACTCTGGTGCGTTTCGATGCCGTCTATGTCGGCCACTTCAAATGCAACCAAAGGCGCATCGAGGACTATGCCAATCTGAGCAACTATCTCCGCGAACTCTGTCAGGTGCCGGGCGTGGCGCCGACCGTCAACCTCGACCACATCAAGCGTCACTATTACCAAAGCCATACCATGATCAATCCTTTCGGCATCGTGCCTCAGGGGCCGGCGCTAGACTTCGACCGCCCCCACGACCGGGCTCGCCTGGCGGCTGCCTGAAGCGGTAAGCATGACCACAGCCCTGATCCAGAACGCCAACCTGCTCGACGTCCGAGCCGGCGAAATCCTGCCGGATCGTTGGTTGGCCATCGAAAATGAACTGATCGTCGATATCGGCGAGGGACACAGCGCCTTCAGCGCCGAACGCCTGATCGACGCCCGCGGCCTGACGTTGACGCCAGGACTGATCGATAGCCACGTGCATGCATTCTTGACCAGCTTCAATATCCAGGAACTCAGGCGCAAGCCGATGACGCTGCTGGCCCACGAGGGCGGCCAGATCCTCGAGGGCATGTTGGCTCGCGGCTTCACCACAGTGCGCGATGCCGCCGGCGCCGATTGGGGATTGGCTCAGGCCATCGAGCGCGACCTGATCCAGGGGCCAAGGCTCTTTTTCGTCGGCCGGGCGCTATCGCAGACCGGCGGCCACGGCGATGCCAGGCTGTTGGAGGAAGATCCACCGGTCGACGCCAGCAGCGCTGTCTCCAATTGGCTGGCCCACATCGTCGACGGCGTGCCGGCGGTTCTGGCAGCGGCTCGGGCGGAACTCCGCCGCGGCGGCCACCACGTCAAGATTATGGCCTCGGGCGGTGTCGCCACGCCCACCGACCCGCTGATGAGCGTGCAGTTCAGCGCCGAGGAGATGCGCGCAGCCTGCGGCGTGGCAGNGGATTTCGGCACCTACGCCATGGCCCACGCCTATTCGCCCGAGGCCATTCGGCGCGCCGTCGAGGCCGGTGTGCGCACCATCGAGCACGGCAACTTCCTCGATGACGAGACCGCCGTCCTGATGGCCGAGCGGGGTGCTTTTCTGGTGCCCACCCTGGTGACCTACCACACCATGCACGAGATCGGCCGCCAGGCCGGTTTCCCCGAGGTCAGCCTGGCCAAGACCCTAGACGTGCTCGATGCCGGCCTGAAATCCTTGGAAACGGCCCAGCGCCACGGCGTCGAGATGGCCTTTGGAACGGACCTTCTGGGCGTCGCCCATGCCCAGCAGAACCGCGAGTTCGAACTGCGCGCCGAGGTCATGTCGCCGCTCGATCTGATCCGCGCCGCTACCCTCAGCGGCGCCCGCATCCTGGGTCAAGTTGGCCATCTGGGTGAGNTCGTGCCCGGCGCTCAGGCCGANATNTTGCTTTGGCAGGGCGATCCNCTGCGNGACGTCNAGGTGTTGGCCCGGCCCGAANCTTCGCTNCGCCTGGTGATGAAAGCCGGCCGCGTCTTTCACGACCGNATCAANNACTAGCNCNCGTTGCGCCGTGNCTCGCNACCGGNCTNAGCCTGGCCANAANCGAAAGATCATGGCATTACCNTCGGNGTCATNGATCCGGCGAAANCTCGTTTCATCGTTCATGANNGGTTCGATCTCGANNCCCAAGGAGTACCCCAAGAATGATCGACGCACANTATTGGCCGACGCCGAANGGCTGGAANTTGTCCATTGCCCTGGAGGANATGGAACTGGAATACCGCCTGGTGCCGGTGAACATCGGTGCCGGCGCCCANTTCGAGCNGGAATTCCTGGCTATCAGCCCCAACAACCGNATGCCGGCNATCGTCGACCACGCCCCTCCCGGCGGCGGCNAGNCCATCTCGGTTTTCGAAACCGGCGCGATATTGATNTATTTGGCGGAGAAGTGCGGCCGCTTCCTGCCNANNGATTTGCGNGGGCGCACCGAGGTGCTGGAATGGCTGATGTGGCAGATGGGCGGCGTCGGCCCGATGTTCGGCCAGGCCGGNCATTTCCGCTTCTACGCGCCGGTGGAGCAGCCCTACGCCAAGGAACGCTACCGCAATGAAATGCTCAGACTTTATGGCGTTCTCGACCGCCGGCTGGAGGGCCGCGAGTTCGTCGCCGGCGACTATTCCATAGCCGACATGGCGATCTGGCCCTGGGTCATCACCTACAAGCGCCAAGAAGTGGACCTCGAGGAATTCGCCAACGTGAGGCGTTGGTACAAGGCCCTGCAATCGCGCCCGGGGCTGCGTCGTGGCTACGATCTGGGCAAGGAGTTCGGCAAGCCCGACGGTAATTGGGACGACGAAGCACGCAAGCATCTCATGGCCCAACCCAATCCAGGAAAGAAGAAGGAAGTGTTGCAATGATCGAAATCAACGGCGCCGCCCACGTCATCCTCACCGTCAGCCAGTTCGAAGCGTCCCGCACCTTCTATTGCGAATTGCTGCCGTTTCTGGGCCTGCAGAAGGTCGTAGACAGCGACGATTTCGTCTATCACGTAGGCGGGCGCACGGCGCTGGGCATCCGACGCTGTGCCGAGGAATTTGAAGGCGAGCGTTTCGATCCAAACAGAGTCGGACTGCATCATGTGTGCCTGCGCGCCCGCTCGCGCGAGGATGTC
>NZDS01000023.1 GCA_002690215.1 Rhodospirillaceae bacterium
GCCCTCGTCACCATGGTGGCCATGGTGCGGATTGCGATCTAGCCCGCATTTCTCACCGGGTCATGGCCTGCGCGGTGCTGTGGCGTCGACGGGATAGGAGCGCTGCGCCGCGCGATGTGGGACATCGGGCAAGCACAGCTATGCAGCCCGTCGGCGCGACAGCGCCGCCCGAAGGGTCGCTCCGCAGAGTCCCTGTGCGCGCGCCCGCGTCGTCGAAGTCCGAAGCGCGTAGTCCCACTACGCGCATCGGACTTCTCCTAGCGGATCGCATCACCTGGGGGCTTTGCTGCCCGTGACCCGGTGAGAAACCCGGGTTGACGCCGCCGGTATTGTGCATGGCGGCCTGCTGGCGTCCTTGCTCGATTGCTGCCTGGCCGGCGGCGCCGCGTCGACTGTCGGCGACGAGTTGGGCGAATGCGGGGGCTACGGCATCACGCTCTCCATGACCGTCAACTTCGTGCGCCCCACCGGTGCCGGCGAAGTGCGCTGCGAGGCCGAAGTGCTGGGCGGTGGCGCTACCACAAAGTTCGTCGAGGCCCGGATCACCGACGGCGGCGAAGGGCCAGTGGCGACAGCCAGCGGAACGGTCCGGATTATTCCAATGCCACCTGGCTGAAGGAAGTGTCAGGCTTAGGCCCTTCGACCATAGGCGTCTTGGGCAGTTGGATAAGATAGAACAGCGGCCCGGGCGAGGTATCGGTGATCACCAGGTCGAAGCTGGCGGTAGCGCCCGGTCGCACTTCGCCGCCGGAAAATCGCAGGAAGTCGAAAGGCTCCATGATCGGTTCGATGATGCGGAAGCGGTCCGAAGCGAAGGGATCGGTACTGGTCGCGGCTTGGTCGAAGGACAGGCCGTCGAAGTAGTCGCTGGGCTCGGCGGGGTGCTGGCGCAATTCGAGATCGAAATGGCCCCAGACATCGGCGGTGAGGTTGCGTACCTGTTTGCGCAGGCGGATGGCAATGGGCCGCGTCTCGCCCCGGTTGCCACCCGCCAGCCTGTCCAGCCCACGTATCACCAGAACCGCCGGTCCCGGACCGAAGATTTCCTCGACGAGAACGAAGGGATCGGCTCGGCTGCCGCTACCTGAAGCGGCCAGCAGGCGGAAGCCGCCGCGCTCGTCGCTGAACTCCATGCCCCGGACAATGAACGAAGCACCGTCGGCGGCCATCGGCAGCAACGCAAATACCAAGACGGCCAGCATGAGACGAACCGGCATGCGGCAATTGTTGACCGACGGCGATCAGGCGGCAATCGGATTCGGTGAGAATCAGCGAATTCCGCGCTTAGGTTGATCGTTGAGCGCACGTTGCCGCCTGTGGCGCGTAATCGCGGCTTTGATGCGCAGCAGGGCGCCGTCGAGCGCCGCCTGGCCAAACCACCATTGATGGTCGGGCGACTGGTGGGCGAGACCATGGCGTAGCGCCGCAAGTGGCCCCTCGCGCATGGCCCGAAGCCGATCGCCAAGGTCGATGCCCTGGTTGGCTGCCGCCGCCTCGGCCTCACTGAGCTTGAGCCTGCCGATGACCAGGCTACGCCGGGCGCTGGCCAGCAAGGTATCGACGTAGCGCGGCGAGTGGCAATCGAGGCAGGCGTTTCGAGCGGTCTCGGCGCTGGCGCCATGATCGGCCTCGTGCAAGTGGCAGTAAGCGCAAGTCGGGGCCCGCATGTTGCCCTCAGTGAGCGGCAACGAGAAATCTTCCTGCGCCGCCTCGAGGCCGGCGATGACGCCGTGCTTGGAAGTCGCGTAGGCGCGCACCGGCGAAGCCGTCGGCCCGCCATGGCAGGTCACGCAGGCGCCGTTCTGCCGCACCGCCGCCAGAGCACCGTGTCGCAGGCCGTGGCAGGCCGTGCAGCCGGTCCGGTCCGGTCCGTGCCGGCCCAGGCGCCAAGCCTGCACCAAGTCTGGATTTTGCTCGCCATGGCAGGCGATGCAGGCGGCCTCGTCGAAGGGCCCGGGCGGTAATTCGGCAGCCCCCAGCGGCGGCGCCAAGAGTAAAATCGCAAATGCCAACACCAGCCGCATCAGTTTTGCTCGCGGTTGAGATCGGAATAGGGCCCGTCGAGCCACAGCCGGCCCGGATCAAAGGGCGCCCCGGCAGCTTCTTCGCGGGCACCGAGCGCCCGCAGCTCTCGCGCCCGCTCGGTGATGCCCTGCAGGGAACGGCGCAGCCGGCGATGGCCTTCGCGAACCCCCTCGGCATCGCCGTGGGCAGCCGCCTTGTAAGAGCCCAGGCCATCGAAGTACCACATCTCGAAATAGTCGCGCTCTATACCGGAGACGTTATAGAAGGCCGAGGCTTGGCCTTCGTAGAAGCCGATGCGCACTCTTGGCCAAAAGCTCTCCCACCAATCCAGGGGATAGGGCGGGCGCTGGCCCGGCCGGGGGTGGATGAGATCGTCGCTGCGCAGCGACCGCAACTCGTCCTCGGCCCGGTAGAGCAGTTTCCAGGCCGCCTTGCGCTCGCCATCGAGTCCCTGCAGCCAGGCCGCCGCCTGGGCCGCTTCGTGGCAATCGGCACAAACCGCGATCCAGCGCTTGCGCTTGACTTGGTTCTCGGCGGTTCGTGGGTTGCGCTGGCGCAAACCGAACTTCCAGATCGCCTTGTCAGCCACCTGATGGTTGCCGTTTCTGAGATGGCAGTAGGCGCAGGTCGGCACCGGGTAATTGCCCGGGCGCAGCGGCTTCGACCAGTCCCAGCCCGCGCCTTCGGCCAGGTAGCGCCGGCCGTGGGCCGAGGCCAGGTAGCTTTCGTCATCGGGATGCGGTGGGCCCGAGTGGCAGGTCAGACAGGCCTCGGGGCGGCGCGCCTCGGCGGCGCTGAAGCGGTGCCGGGTGTGGCAGGAATCGCATTTGGTGGCCACCGAATGGCATTGCAGGCAGGCCGTCACCTCGGCTTTGGGCTTGTCGACGAAGTGTTTACTGTTGACCGCCCGGGTCATGGCCAGGGCGTGGCTGGGAAAGCCATAGCGTCGTTCGGCCAGGAACTGTCCGTGCTGGCGCTGGTGGCAGGCGCCGCAGTCGGCCGGCGTGGGAAAACGCAGGGCCTGGTGATCGCTGCCGTGACAGCCGTCGCAGGCCACTGTTTGGCCCTGACTGGGAGCGGCATGGCGGCTGCGCTGCCAGTCCTTGACGATGCCCGGAGTGACGCCGGCATGGCAGTCGAGGCATTCGGCGGCACTGAAACGGCCTTCGACGAGTTCCTTTTCGGGCCGCTGGAAGGTTTCCGGATCCCAGTATTCGTGCACGGCGTCGGGCTGCCAGAGATGGCCGTAAAGACCGTTGCCGGCCACTTTTTCGTCCATCCCCGCCAGGGCGCCGGCCGGCAGCAACCACAGCACCAGAGCGAGGAGTATCAGTGGGCGAGGCACAGACTGGCCGAGGACAACAGGGTGGGAAGTTCGTTCTCACCGCCGATCGCCCCTGAGAACCACCATGAGGCCGCCAGTGAGAGTGCCAGCATGCCGGCGAAGGCCCAGGCCTGGGGCCGCGCCGTTGGCAGCCGACCCGAAGCCCAGGCGCGCAGGCGGCCGCGATTGCGCACCACGGCCGGGCTGAGCACGCTGCGCACGTCGTGGAAAGCCAGGCTGCCATGGGCGCATTCGCTGACGCAACGGCCGCAGCCCATGCAGTCGGCAACGTCGATGCGGCCCTTTTCGCGACCCAGCCCGAGCACCGGGATACCCATGTCGCAGACCTGGTCACAGACTCCGCAGTCGTTGCAGCTGTCGCCGTCGAAGTCGAGGTGGTAGAAGCCGACCCGGTTCAAGATGCCGAAGGTGGCGCCATAGGGGCAGAGGTAGCGGCAATAACCGCGGTTGCCGATCAGCGGCGACAACAGCATCGAGGCGAAGTAGGGCAGCACGATGATCAGGCCGAAGATGCCGAGATAGCTGGCAGACCAGGCATTGGGCGGGAACATAAGAAGCGCCCCGGCCGCCAGGTAAAGCGCGAAAAAGGCCCACTTGCTGTGACGCAGGCGCCAGGCCCAGGGGCCGCGCAGGGTGTTGTGGCGGAAAGCGAACCCCACCGTCTCGCGAATGCCGACGCAGGGACAGCCCCAACCGCAGATGACGCGCCGGCCGAACAGCAGCACCGCCGCCAGCACGACGAAAAAGGAGATCGTTCCCGGCCGGTGCAGGTCGGGAAAAGCTGGCTGCGCACCCGGGTATCCGACGTAGGGCTCGAAAAAGGGAAAGAGCCAGGGAATGAGCCACCAGATCACGCTGACTACGGACACCAGGACGATCAGGCGCTTTTTCGTATAGGGGTTCTGCTCGGCCGTGATGCGCCAAACGCCGAAGCCCAGGATGATGGCGTATTCGGTGTAGCGGTTGAGCCAGATCGGGTTGTCGCCGACAAAAAGCCAGGTCTCGTTGAGCCAGCCCAGGAAGGCCCAGGCGAAGGCCGCCAGGGCCAGAAACTGAAACGGCCAGGCGTAGCGCCCGGCCAAGGAACGCTGGCGACTTGCCGGCAGTGCCTTGGCCCGGTAGACGCCGGCCAGGCGGCCACCAGGGGCGCCGGTGGCCCTGTTCGTGGCCGCACTCAAAGCGTCGACTCCGGCGCCGCCGTGCGGCTTTCGCCGCCCTCGCGGAAGGGCTGCAGCAACATCCGGTCGAGACGCAACTCGGAGGGCTCGCGAAAGACCTCGAGGCCGATACGCATGGCCTCGTGGCCGGCCGCCGGCTGGGCCTCGTAGCTACCCAGCAGGCGGTCCCACCAAGGCAGGTTGAAGCCGAAATTGCTATTGGTTTCGGCCAGTACAACGGAATGATGCACGCGGTGCATGTCGGGCGTGACGACCAGGAGCCGCAGCCAGCGATCGAGGCCGGCGACTAGGCGCACGTTGCCGTGGTTGAACATGGCCGTGGCGTTGAGCAGCATCTCGAACAGCAGCACGGCCAGCGGCGGCGCGCCCAGGGCCATTACCACGGCCAGCTTGATGAGCAGCGAAAGCAGGATCTCGACGGGGTGGAAACGGGCGCCGGTGGTGACGTCGATGTCGAGGTCGGCGTGGTGCATGCGGTGCAGGCGCCAGAGGATGGGCACGGCGTGGAACAGGCGGTGCTGCAAGTAGATGGTAAAATCGAGGGCGACGACGGCAGCGATCACAGCCACGACCGGGGGCAGGTCGAACATGTTGAACAATCCGACGCCCTGCCGGTGCGCCAGCCAAGCCCCGCCAAGTGCGGCGCCGGGGAAGATCAGCCGCAGAATTACGGTGTTGAGCACCACGATACCAAGGTTGGCCGGCCAGCGCCGGCGCCGCGGTTGGCTCAGCCGCCGCCGCGGCGCCGCGACCTCCCAAAGCACCATGGCCAGAAGCATGCCGAAGAAGGCGACCATTCGCACAGTCCCCTCTTGCTGCAGCAGGCTTTCGCTCATGGCGCCACAACCTCGCCTGACCCAGTGCCGACGCACATGTCGCCCCCGGGGACCCCGCCCGCGATGGCAAATTCAGTCCGCACCGCTGTCATCTCGACTGCCATCCACATTGACCAATAAGGTTTTTCGATCTTTGACACTTGATTCAAGCATTCAATTGAATGCATAATACGAGGGTCCGAGTTCGAATGTCAAGCTGGCGCAGATCAAGACGGTGCCGGAATTGAATGAAAAATGGAGGCGCTGACGATGGCCGAGGAATTCAACGTCAAGAAGGCGCTGTTTGCCGAATTCGCCGTGGTCGCCAAGGCCCTGGCCCACGGCAACCGGCTCGAGCTTTTGGAACTGTTGGCCCAGGGCGAGCGTTCGGTCGAAGCCCTGGCAAAGGTCGCCGGGCTGAGTGTCGCCAACGCCTCACAGCACTTGCTCAAGCTGCGCCGGGCCGGCCTGGCCATAGCCCGCAAGCGTGGCCCCTACGTCCACTACCGCCTCAGGGACGACGCCGTGGTGTCGCTGCTGGGCAACCTGCGTGCCTTGGCCGAGGACAACCTGGCCGAGGTCGACCGCCTGGTCGAAAATTTCCTCCATGACAAGGATGAACTGGAGCCGGTTTCTTCGCAGGAATTGCTGGCCCGCAGCCGCCAGGGCCAGGTCACGGTGCTCGACGTGCGACCACCGGAAGAGTTCGCCGCCGGCCACCTGCCCGATGCCATCAACATCCCGCTGCGTGAGTTGGAAAGTCGCCTGGCCGAGCTACCACGCCGGCGCCAGGTCGTAGCTTATTGCCGCGGCCCCTACTGCGTTCTGGCCTTCGAAGCGGTGGCGACGCTCAGGCGTCAGGGCTTCGACGCCCGCCGCCTCGAACAGGGCCTGCCGGAATGGCGCCGCGAGGGCCTGCCCGTGGCAAGCGGCCCAGACTAGAGCACTAGCCGCCGTTTCGGCACCAGCCGGAAGAACCGCCAGCCAGCGGATTAGCTAATCCAAAGCCGCTCTGGCCAGTGCTTCGAGCTCGTCGAGGCAATCGGCGACGTTGCGGCCCGAGGTGTCGACCACGGAGGCGGCCTGACGGTAAAGCGCCTCGCGCCCATCCAAGATGCGGCGCAGGTCCGCCATGGCTTCGGCGTTGCCGGCCATGGGCCGCTGGTCGCCCTGAGCGACGACGCGGCTCATGTGATCTTCGGGCCGGGCCTTGAGCCAAATGGTCGTACAACTGGCCAGCAGCCGCTCGAAGGTAGAGGCCTCGGAGACCAGGCCGCCGCCGCTGGCGATCACTGCCTGGTCGTGGCGTGCAATGACCTGCTCCAACGCTCGGCGCTCATGACGCCGGTAGGCGGCCTGACCCGAGAGCGCAAAGATCTCGTCGGCGCTCATGCCGGCCTCGGCCTCGGTCTCGGCCACCAGTTCGATGAAGGGGACAGCCAGGCGCTCGGACAATCCCCGACCCAACGTGCTCTTGCCGGCACCGCGCAGGCCAACGAGCGCAATACGGCCGCCGCGCTCGTCGCCCGCTTCATTGGCCAAGACTTCGTTCAGGAGCGCCTCGACCCGGGCCAGACCGGCGCCGTCGAGTCGCTCCAGACGCTCCTGCATCAGCGCCAATTCCGGCGGTGCCTCCGACCCCTCGCGTAACAGATCGACCAACTTCAGGCTCAGCGCGTCGACCACCTGGCGCAGGCGGCCTATCGAAATGTTGCCCTGGCCACCCTCAAGTTGCGCCAAATAGCGCTCCGAGACTCCCGAATCCCCTGCCAACTGTCGCCGCGTCATGCCACGCCGAGCGCGCGCCGTACGCACCCTCTCGCCCAAGGTTCGCAAAAACTCGGTGTCGTCTCGATAGTTGGCCATGCATTATAATGCCACTATTTCCAAATGACTTCCAGACAGGCACTATGTCGCACGAACAATTTTGGGCCCTCCGCGGGCGCCAGGGCACCCGCTCCCCCTTGTAATTCCATCGGGGAACAATAGAGTCCACGACGCTTTCATTGACGCCCTGTGGCGCCCAGCGCCGATCGAGAGCCGGGAGAGCCAGCATGCCGGAATTCGCCCACGTCGACCTGACGGTCACGCCGCCCGCGGTCACCGTGCCGCGCCACTACAACGCCGCCGTCGATTTCGTCGACCGCCACCTGACCCAGGGGCGCGGCGACAAGCTCGCCATCATCGATGATGGCGGGCAGTACTCGTATGCCGAGGTGGCGGAACGGGTAAACCGGGCCGGCAACATGCTGCGCGGCCTGGACGTAGCTATGGAGCAACGGGTTTTTCTTTGCCTGCTCGATTCCATCGATTTCGTGGCCTGCTTCTTCGGCGCCATCAAGATCGGTGCCGTGCCGGTTCCGGTGAACACGCTGCTGACCACCAATGATTACGAATACATGCTGGGAGACAGCCGGGCCGGCGTGCTGGTGGTCAGCGACGTCCTACTGGAGAAGTTTGCCCCCCTGATCGATGGCCAACCCCAGCTCGAGCACGTACTCGTCTCGGGCGACGGTGTGGCCCACGATCACACCCGGCTCGACGCTCTGCTGGCGACCGCCGACACTACCCTCGAGCCCGCGCCGACCTGTGCCGACGACGTCGGTTTCTGGCTCTATTCCTCGGGTTCCACCGGCGCACCCAAGGGCGCCGTGCATCTGCAAAGCGATGCCGTGCAGACGGCAGCGCTTTATGGCTCGGGCGTATTGGGCATCTCCGAGGACGACGTGGTCTTCTCGGCAGCCAAGCTGTTTTTCGCCTATGGACTGGGCAACGCGCTGACCTTTCCCTTCCACGTCGGCGCCACGGCGGTGCTGATGGCCGAGCGGCCGACCCCGGATTCGGTGATGGCCCGGCTCAGTCAACACAACCCCACCATCTTCTACGGCGTACCCACGCTCTATGGCGCCATCCTGGCCGACGCCGGACTCGACCGTGGCGCGTCCTCCCAACGTCTGCGCCGCTGCATCTCGGCCGGTGAGGCCTTGCCCGAGGACATCGCCAAGCGCTGGGTCGAGCGCTTCGGCATCGACATCCTCGACGGCATCGGCTCGACCGAGATGCTGCATATCTTCCTCTCCAACGCGCCCGGCGATTTCAAGTACGGCACCACCGGCAAGGCCGTACCGGGATACGAACTCAGGATCGTCGACGAAAACGACCAAGCGGTGACGGCGGGCGAGCTGGGCGAGCTCTTGGTTCGTGGCCCCTCCAGCGCTACGGCCTATTTCAACAACCGGGCCAAGAGCCTGACTACCTTTCAGGGCCCCTGGACCCGAACCGGCGACAAGTATGTGCAGGACGAAGCCGGCTTCTATGTCTACGGCGGCCGCTCCGACGACATGCTCAAAGTGGGCGGCATCTGGGTTTCACCCTTCGAGGTCGAATCCGCCCTGATGGCCCACGACCAGGTGCTTGAAGCGGCAGTGGTTGGCGAGGCCGACGCCAAGGATCTGATCAAGCCCAAGGCCTTCATCGTGCCGCTCGAGGGCATCGACGGTTCGCCAGTTCTGGCCGACGAGCTCAAGGCCTTCGTAAAAGACCGCCTGGCACCATACAAATACCCGCGCTGGATCGAATTCGTCGAGGAATTGCCCAAGACCGCGACCGGCAAAATCCAGCGCTTCAAACTGCGCGGCTGAACACTATGCCGCACTACGACGTTGACGGCGTGCAGCTGGAGTATGCCTGGCACGGGCCTCAGCCGGACCAGGCGCCGACCATTGTCTTCCTGCACGAAGGCCTGGGCTGTGTCTCCATGTGGCGGGACTTTCCCGCCGAATTGGCGGCGGCGACAGGCCTGGGTGCCCTGGTCTATAGCCGCCGGGGCTATGGCACCTCCGATCCCTGCGAGCTGCTCCGCCAACCTGATTTCATGCACGTCGAGGGCCTCGAGGTGCTACCGCGCCTGGTCGAGGTGGCGGGGCTTCGCGAATTTTTGCTGGTGGGCCATTCCGACGGTGCCTCCATCGCCTTGGTCTATGCCGGCAATCCAACCGGCTACGGCTACCAGGGCCTTAGGGGGGTGATGGTCGAGGCACCGCATGTCATGGTCGAAGAAATCTCGGTGCAAGGCATCAAGCAAGCCCGCCAAGCCTTCGAGAACGGCGACCTGCGCCAGCGACTGGAACGCCACCACGGCGACAACGTCGATTGCGCTTTCTACGGCTGGAGCCTGGTGTGGCTGGAGAACGATTTCTGCGAATTCAACATCGAGGAGTATGTCGCCCGTATCGAGGTCCCGCTGCAGGTCATTCAGGGCGAAGGCGACGATTACGGCACGCCCGAGCAATTGGCGACCATCGGCCGCGTCTTGGGTGAAGGCGCCGAGCTCAACATGTGGCCCGATTGCGGCCATGCGCCCCACCAGGAAAGACCCGAAGAAGTGTTGGCGGCCATGACCCGCTTCATAGGGGAATCCCTGGGCTGAACAGAACCCCACCGGTTGCAACTTCGTTGAACCGGCTCCGCTTCGCCGTATAATAGCTTGCCTTTGGTCAAGGGAGCAGCCGCACGTGTCACGGCAGGTTTTCGAACGTCAGACCTTTCAACCCGGCGAAGCCGTCTTCAAACAAGGCGACGCTCCGCGTTGCGCCTATCTGATTCAGGCCGGCAAGATCGACATCGTGGTCGGCGGAAATGTCGTCGACACCTTGGGGCCTGGCGATATCTTCGGCGAAATGGCGCTGGTCGACGATGCACCGCGCTCGGCCGACGCGGTATCCAAGTCGGCCTCGACGGCGGTGTTGATCTCGAAGCAGGACTTCGAACATCGCATCGCCAAGGCCGACCCCTTTACCCGGGCGCTGCTCAAGCTGTTTTCCAAGCGCCTGCGCAAGATGACCACGGGAGGCGCATAACCATGCCGACCACAGCCCAACGCCAATATCTCACGCGTGGACTGTCGCAGGCCGGCGGCAAGCTGCCGCTGTTTGACGAGTGGGGCCAGGCTATCAGCCCCAAAACCGTGCGCGCCTGCATCCGTGCCGGCTGGGCCGAGCCCTGGTTCAACAACCCGCTCAAGCCCGACTGGCTGGTCTGCAAGCTGACCGACAAGGGACGCTCGATGCTGGGTGCGGCGGCCCAGGTAGAATTGGGCGCGACCGACGCCCTGGCTTGAATAATAACCGCCGACCCTCTTCCCCTGCGAATGAGCCCTGAAGGCAAGCGTTGATGGACGCCTGGATTGCCATCACCATTGCCGCCGCCTTTTTCCAGAATCTGCGTATGGCGGTGCAGAAGCACCTGACGGCTCAACTCAGCACGGCCGGTGCCACATCCGCCCGCTTCTACTACGCCTTCCCCCTGGCCATGCTCTACGTGGCATTGGTGGCCAAATGGACGGGCCAGGCGTTGCCCGCCGCCAACCCCTCGTTCGTACTCTACGCCATGCTCGGCGGCGGCGCTCAGATCGTCGCCACGGCCTTGCTGGTATCGCTTTTTTCGCTGCGAAATTTCGCCGTCGGAACAACCTTTTCCAAGACCGAGACGGTGCAAGCGGCGGCCTTCGGCATCGTCATTCTGGCCGACCCCATGAGCGCTTGGGCACTGGCTGGAATCCTGCTCAGCCTGGCCGGCGTGATCACCATCTCGATGGCCAAGGGAGAGGCCAGTCTGCGCGCCCTGGCCAAAGGTTTGAGCGGGCGTCCGGCCCTCTTGGGCATGGCCTCGGGGGCGGCCTTCGCGGTCTCCGTGGTCTCCTACCGGGCTGCCTCGTTATCGTTGGAAAGCGGCGGCGTGGCGCTCAGGGCGGGGCTGACGTTGGCCACGGTGACGGTGATGCAGACCCTTGCCATGACCGTCTACCTGCGCTGGCGCGAGCCCGGCCAGATCAGCCGCGTGTTGCGCTCCTGGCGGGTTTCGATTTGGGCCGGAGTTTGCGGCACCGCCGCCTCGGCCTGCTGGTTCACCGCCTTCACCCTCAAGAACGCGGCCTACGTGCGCGCTGTTGGTCAGGTCGAGTTGATCTTCACTTTCGCCATCGCGTACTTTTTCTTCCGCGAACGCGCCACGGCGATCGAGATCGCCGGCATCGTGCTCGTCGTGGCCGGAATTCTAGTGCTCCTGCAGGGTTAGCCCGTGGCTAGGAATCTCGCTCCGCCGAGGCGGCCATCGATAATACGGCCAACAAAGAACTCGTAGGCCGTGATGTAAGTCTCGTGGCGCTGGCGGCCGAAGCTGGCCACGGTATCGGATTCCATGCCGCGGAACATCTCCAGCCTCTCGATGAGCAAATCGTGCCACCAGGCCGTGAGGTCCTCGGCAGCGACAGCGTGGAAGCCGGCGGCTGCGATCAGGCCGCGGTATTCCTCTGGCTCGTGGATGGCTTGGGCGAAGATATCGCTCTGCAGCCGCTGGCGATCATCCGGCGAAAGACCGCTACCGGCCACCCAGTCGCTGAAGCAAAGCCTTCCACCCGGTTTGAGCACGCGGCGCAATTCGGCAAACAGAGCCTGCTTGTCGGCGATGTGGATGAAGGCCTCCTGCGACAGCGCAGCATCGAAGCTTTCTGCGGCAAATGGCATGTTCGTGGCGTCGCCCTCCCGGAACGAACACAGCCCGCCGAGCCCTACCAGGTCCGTCAATTTTTCGGCTCCGGCCACGCGGCCGGCATTGAGGTCGAGGCCCTGAACCTGGACGCCGAACTCGTCGGCCAATAAGCGGGATGGTCCGCCGAGGCCGGCGCAGACATCGAGCAGCCGCTGACCGGGTTCGAGTTCGAGCCGTGCCGCGATGGTGCGCACCGCCTCAAGGTGACCGTAGTGGTCCTGGTCGTGGGGATAGAGGTCGGCGGGCTCGAGCTTCGCCAGGTCCTTGCCCTCGCGTTGCAGCCCCGCCAGCACCGAACCTTCGTTGATGGGGTGCTCGTCGTAGAAAGAGATGATGTCGATGATCACGCTCCCGTGTCTATGCGCCGATGGCAGAACGTGACTAATATTATAGGCGACGATGGCAGATCGGGGGAAAATCGAGATGACTGACGAGTTGGTTGCGGACGATGTCGTAGTCGATCCGGAGGCGCTCCGCGAACAGGTTCGGGAGAAGTACCGCGAAGTTGCGCTGGAGCCCGAACGCGAATTCCATTTCCATACCGGACGGCCGCTGGCCAGAAGACTGGGTTACGACGAGACGCTGGTCGACGCCCTACCCGACACGGCCGTCGAATCCTTTGCCGGCGTGGCCAGCCCGTTTGCGTTGCAGGCCCTGCAGCCCGGCGAGCGCGTGGTCGATGTGGGTTCGGGCGCCGGATTCGATAGCTTTATCGCGGCCGCCCAGGTTGGCCCCAAAGGCCAGGTCGTGGGCGTCGACATGACCGAGGAAATGCTGCTCAAATCCCGCGTCACGGCACAGGAGTTGGGCTACCGCCACGTCGAGTTCCGCGACGGCCTGGCCGAGGAGCTGCCCATCGAAGATGGCTGGGCTGATGCCGTCATCTCGAACGGTGTGATCAACCTCTGCGCCGACAAGAAACAAGCCTTCGCCGAGATCAGGCGCGTACTCAAGCCGGGTGGCCGGCTGCAGTTCGCCGATATCGCCAACGGCCAGCCGGTGCCAATGGAGGCGGTTCGCGACATCGACTTATGGACGGCCTGAATTGCCGGTGGCCTGCCGTGTGCAGGCTGGCAGAAGATGCTCGAAGACTCAGGCTTCAAGGACGTCGCCATCGGTCCCGCCAACGACACTTTCGGTGGTGCCGGCGGTGAAGCCAAGGCACGGCAGTTCGAAGTCTTTGGCTATTCTTTCCTGGGGCACAAGCCGGGATAGTGCGTTGAGACATCCGATTGCGCTGGTGCTGCCGTGGACGGCGGCCGGCAAAATCTCTAGCGTTGCCACCAAGGCCTCCCGCGGCCAATCCCAAAAACAACGAGGGGGGCAAAAACCCACGGGAGGAGAAAATGACTAGGATCGTTACTAGCGCGTTCGTCGCCGCCCTCGGCGTTGCCTTTCTGGCCAGCCCGGCGGCCCAGGCCCAGGACGTGGGTATCGCGTCCTCCAACCCGGGATCGCTCTATCATTCCTCGGCCTCGGCCGTGGCCAAGCTGGCCAACGACAAGGCCGGCCTGGGCATGACCGTGCATCCCTTCGCCAGCGCCACCGTCTACTTGCCAGCCGTCAACGCCGGCGAGTACGCCTTTGGCATCACCAACGTCAGCGAGCTGCGCAAAGCGGTCACCGGCAGCGGTCACTTCAAGGGCCGGGTACACACCAAGATCCGCGCCGTCTCGATCGCCTATCCGTTACGCGTCGCTTGGTTCGTGCGCAAGGATTCGCCCATCAAGAGCATCGCCGACCTCAAGGGCAAGCGCATCACCGATGGTTTCAACAGCCAGAAGACCATCCCGGCCATGCTGGACGCCCAACTTGCCACTGCCGGNCTGACCCGAAAGGACACNAGACCGGTGATCATCCCCAACGTGGTGGCCGGTGCCAACGCCTTCATTTCGGGCAAGGCCGACGCCTTCTTCTTCGCCCTGGGAGCGGCCAAGGTGCGCGAGGCCAACGCTTCGGTCGGCGGCATTCGGGCGCTGGACATCGCCAATACGGCGGAGAACCTGTCGAAGATCCACAGCATCTTCTACGAGCACGCCTACCTGCGACCGGAAAAGCCCCACAAGCGCAACATCGGCGTGCATGCAGCGCTCCACGTCATGACCTACGATGCCGCCATCGTGGCCAACGCCGACTTGTCCGAGGACGTGGTCTACCGCCTGGCCAAGGCCATGCACGACAACAAGAAGCACATGGCCAGCACCTTCGGCGTCTTCAACCTCTTCAACCCCAAGCGCATGGCGACCAAGCTCGACCCCATCCAATGGCACCCGGGAACGATCAAGTTCCTCAAAGAGAAGGGCATGTGGCCGCCAAAAAGTTGAGTTGAGTCGATTAGCCGCCCATCGGCCGGGCCGCCGGCCACGTGAGTAATTCGGAACCCACCGGCTTAGCCGGGCTTGAGCGCGCCTTCGATCGGGGCGTGGCGATTACGCTGGCGACGATGCTGACGCTGGGCTCCGTCGCCTGGGCGCTGGACTTCGCGTTGTGGCTCGAGCTCAATATCTATCCGGCCCAGTTCTTCGCCGCCATGCTGGGCCTGGCGCTGCCGCTGGCCTTCATCGCCTTGCCGGCGCGACGCCATCGCCCGCGGGCCTTCGTCCCCTGGTACGATTGGCTGGGGGCAGTGGTGGGCTTCGCCGCGGTGGGTTACCTGACCTGGGAATATCAGCGCCTGGCCGACCTCATCATTTTGCGCCCGCCCGATGCCACGGCCGCCGGCCTGGTGTTGATCGCGCTCTCGCTCGAAGGACTGCGCCGGGCCACCGGCAGGACTCTGCCGCTGATCGCCATTGCTTTCATCGGCTACGCACTGCTGGGGGCCCGGGCCACCGATTGGGAGAAGCTGACCGGCTACCTGGCGCTCGACGTCAACGGCATCCTGGGCATCCCGCTGGCCGTNGCCTCGACCATCGTCATCGCCTTTCTGCTCTTCGGNCAGTTGCTCAACACCNNNGGCGGCTCGCGCTTCTTCACCGACATCGCCATGCTGACCATGGGCCGGTTTCGTGGCGGCCCGGCCAAGATCGCGGTGGTAGGCTCGGGCCTTTTCGGCTCGATCTCGGGCAGCGCCGTGGCCAACGTGGTGGCCACCGGCGTCATCACCATCCCGATGATCAAGCGCTCGGGATATCCCGCCCACAAGGCCGGCGCCATCGAGGCCGTGGCCTCGACCGGCGGCCAGTTGATGCCGCCAGTGATGGGGGCCTCGGCCTTCCTGATGGCTGAATTCCTGCAAATCCCCTACGCCGAGGTGGTGTTGGCGGCGCTGGTGCCGGCGCTGCTCTATTACGTGGCGCTTTTTGTCCAGGCCGACCTGGAGGCCGCCAAGCTGGACCTCGACCGAGTCTCGCAGGAAGACATACCGGAGGCCCGGGGAGTACTGAGCGGGCTATATTTCGTGTTGCCCTTTGCGGTGCTGATCGTGGCACTCTTCAATTTTAACCAGCCACCCCAGATGGCGGCACTGCTGGCAGCGCTGGTGCTCATCGTATTGGCGCTCACGTTCGGTTACCGGGGCCAGCGGCCGAACTGGCGCAGCTTTCTGAGCGCTCTCTACGGCGCCGGTTTTGCGGCGCTGGATATAATCATGGTTTGCGTCGCCGCCGGGGTGGTGATCGGCGTGCTGGGCATCAGCGGACTGGGCTTTACGCTGACGCTGAAATTGGTCCAGATCGGCCAAGGCAGCCTGCCGCTTTTGCTGTTGTTGTCGGCCGGAGTCTGCATCGTGCTGGGCATGGGCCTACCCACGGTGGGAGTCTACGTGCTGCTGGCGGCGCTGGTGGCACCGGCCCTGGTGGAGGTCGGCATCACGCCGATAGCGGCGCATCTCTATGTCATGTATTTCGGCATGATGTCGATGATCACGCCGCCCGTGGCCATCGCCGCCTTCGCCGCCGCAGGGCTGGCCGAATCCGAGCCCATGCGCACCGGCTGGGCCTCGGTGCGCTTCGGCTGGATGGCCTATGTTGTGCCCTTCCTGTTTGTGCTCTCGCCGACTCTGTTGCTGATCGGCGAGGCTGGCGAGATTACGCTGGCGGTGATCACCGCGGTGGTGGGCGTATGGCTGGTCTCGATCGCCATCGCCGGATACTTCCTGCGCCCCCTGGGGCCATCGCTGCGGCTCGCCTTCGCCGCCGCCGGCCTGCTGGCGCTGACGCCGGCCGGGGCCTTCACTGGGGCCGGCTTGACCGATATCGTCGGGGTAGCCGTCGGTTTGCTGCTGATCGGCTACGAGGTGCTGGTGGCACGAAGGAATGAGGCCTGAAGGATCGGGGCATGAAGATCGATATCTACAACCACATCCTGCCGGCACCGTATTTCGAGAAAATGCTCGAGGTGGCGGGCGATCACCGGGACTTGGGCAAGCGGGTGCGCAGCGTGCCCATGCTGGCTGATCTCGACGAGCGATTCCGGGTCATGGATATGTTCGACGACTATGCCCAGATCCTCTCGGTGGCGGCGCCGCCTCCCGAGGTGCTGGCCGGCCCCGAGGTGGCGCCCGAGCTGGCGCAGCGGGCCAACGACGGCATGGCCGAGCTCTGTCAGAAATACCCCGAGCGCTTCCCCGGCTTCACCGCGACGCTGGCCATGAACAACGTCCCTGCCGCACTCGAAGAAGCTCACCGTGCCATCGATGATCTGGGCGCTCGCGGCATCGAGTTCTACACCAACGCCAAGGGCAAACCGCTCGACCTACCAGAATTCGAGCCGATCTTCGACTTGATGGCAGCTTACGACCTGCCGATCTGGGTGCATCCGGCCCGGCCGGCCCAGTTTCCCGACTATCAAACGGAACAAAAATCGCTCTACGAGATTTGGTGGACCTTCGGCTGGCCCTACGAGACCAGCGCCTTCATGGCGCGCATGGTGTTCAGCGGCCTCTTCGACCGCCACCCCGACCTCAAGATCATCACCCACCACATGGGCGGTATGGTGCCGTTTTTCGAAGGTCGCGTGGGTCCGGGCTGGGATCAGCTCGGCAGCCGCACCTCCGATGAGGACTATGGTGCGCTGCTGGAAAAGTTGGAGCGGCGCCCGCTCGACTATTTCCGGCTCTTCTATGCCGATACGGCGCTGTTTGGTTCGACCGCCGGCACGCTTTGCGGCCTTGCCTTCTTCGGCGTCGACAACGTGGTCTTCGCCTCCGACGCCCCTTTCGATCCTGAACAGGGACCGATGTACATTCGACAGACTATCGACGTCATCGAGCGCCTCGAGATCAGCCCCACGGAACGCCGGCAGATCTTCCAGGGCAACGCCGAGCGCCTCATGAAACTAGCCTGAAGGTTACAGAGACAACGAGAGACAACGACATGAAAATCGACATCTACAACCACATCTTCCCGCAGGGCTATTTCGATCGCATGATGGCCGTGGCGCCCGCCCATGCCGACATGGGCAAGCGGGTACGCAACATTCCCATCCTCACCGACCTCGACATCCGCTTCCGCTGTATGGACATGTTCGGCGAATACCAACAAATCCTGTCGCTGGCCTCGCCGCCTATCGAGGTGCTGGCCGACGCCGAGGCCTCAATCGATCTGGCGCGGGCGGCCAACGACGGCATGGCGGAACTCTGCCAGAAGCACCCCGACCGCTTCCCCGGCTTCGTCGCCTCGTTGCCTCTGAACAATCCCGAGGCAAGCGTGGCCGAGGCCGAGCGAGCGCTCACCGATCTGGGCGCCCGTGGCACGCAGATCTTTTCCAATGCCGCCGGCCGGCCCATGGACGAGCCTGAATTCATGCCACTCTACGACCTCATGGCGGACCACGACCTACCGATCTGGCTGCACCCGGCGCGGGGCGCCCGGCATCCGGACTATCTCGGCGAAGAAAAATCCAAGTACGAGATATGGTGGACGTTCGGCTGGCCCTACGAGACCTCGGTGGCCATGGCACGGCTGGTCTTTGCCGGGCTCTTCGACAAGCACCCAAACCTCAAGATAATTACCCACCACTTGGGCGCCATGGTGCCCTATTTCGAAGGCCGCGTGGGGCCGGGCTGGGACCAGCTCGGCAGCCGCACCTCTGACGAGGACTACGGCGCGCTGCTGGACAAGCTGGAAAAGCGTCCGCTCGACTATTTCAAAATGTTCTATGCCGATTCGGCGGTCTTCGGTTCGGCCTCGGCGACGCGCTGCGGCCTCGATTTCTTCGGCGTCGACAACGTGCTCTTTGCCTCCGATTCCCCCTTCGATCCGGAAAAGGGGCCGGGGTATATCCGCGAGACGATAGCTGTTCTGGACGGACTCGACCTGTCGGATGCCGAACGCGACCAGATCTATCGCGGCAACGCCGTCAAACTCTTGAAGCTCGAGGATAACTAGGGCTACGCGTCATGACCGGGAAAAACGTCGGTGACCACCTGCTGGCCCGCCTGGGCGGCCACGTCGACTACCTGTTCGCCAACGCCGGCACCGACTTCCCCTCACTGATCGAGGCCATCGCCCGAGCTGAAACGGCCGGTACTCCGGCCCCACGGGCCATTGCCGTGCCACACGAAAATCTTGCCGTGGCCATGGCGCTCGGCCACACCATGGTCTCGGGAAGGGTGCAGGCGGTCATGGTGCATGTAGGCGTGGGCACGGCCAATGCCATCTGCGGCCTTTTGAACGCCAGCCGCGAGCGCCTGCCGCTACTGCTGGCGGCCGGGCGCACGCCGTTGCTGGAAACCGGGGCCGAGGGCGCCCGCAGCCGCTACATTCATTGGGCCCAGGAGATGTACGACCAGGCCGGCCTGTTGCGCGAGGCGGTCAAGTGGGATTTCGAACTACGCCGGCCGGAACAGCTCGAGACGGTGGTCGACCGCGCCTTCGCCATCGCCACCAGCGAGCCCCGCGGCCCGGTTTACCTTTCGCTGCCGCGCGAAGTGCTGGCGGCACCCGCCGCCGCCGCGGTGACGGAGGCAACTTTGCCCGCTGCCGTGGCGCCGGCTGCCGATGCAGCGGCCATCGACGCCGCAGCGGCGATCCTGGCGGCGGCCGAACGACCGCTGATCATCACCGCCAGCAGCGGCCGCGACCCGGCCGCGGTCGGGCCCCTGGCGCGGCTGGCCGAGCGCTTCGCGTTGCCGGTGGTTTCGTTCTTTCCGCGCCAGCTCTGCCTGCCCAGCGACCACCCCATGCATCTGGGCTTCGAGCCCGATAGATTGCTGGCCGAGGCCGACGCCGTGCTGGTGCTGGAATGCGACGTGCCCTGGATCCCCAGCCTGCAGGGACCGCCAGCAGGCACCAAGATTATCCAGCTCGGTGTCGATCCGCTGTTCGCCGACTACCCGCTGCGCGGCTTCCCGGCCGATCTCGCCATTACGGCCACACCGGCTTCGGCCCTAGAGGCCTTGGGCGAGGCCCTGGCAGCCCGTCTGGTAGGCGCCGGTGAGACAGTCGCCACCCGCCGCCGGCGCCTCGACCAGGCGCGCCAGGAACTGCAGGCCGGATGGCAGCAGACTCGCCAACGCCTGGCGGCGGCCAAACCTATCCATCCGGTCTGGCTCAGCCACTGCCTCGACCAGGTCATCGACGACGAGGCCATCGTGGTCAACGAGATGGCCCTGGCGCTGCCGCAGTTGACCCGGCGCCGGCCCGGCAGCTACTTCGGTCCCAGCCCGGCCGGCGGCCTGGGCTGGGGCCTGGGGGCGGCGCTTGGCGCCAAGTTGGCGGCGCCCGAGCGCTTCGTGGTGGCAGCCGTGGGTGACGGCTCCTACATGTTCGGCAACCCCACACCGGCCCACTTCGTCAGCCAGGCCCACGATCTGCCGGTGCTCTTTGTGGTTGCCAACAACAGTGGCTGGGGTGCGGTGCGAGCGGCCACACGCGCCATGTACCCCGACGGCCAGGCACTGAAGCAGAACCGCATGCCGCTGGCGGAGTTGGAGCCGTCGCCGGACTACGAGCGCGTGGTCGAGGCCAGCGGCGGCTACGGCGAACGTGTCGAAGATCCGGCGACGCTGCCCGAAGCCTTGCAGCGCGCCGCCCGGGTGGTGCGCGAAGAGGGCCGCCAGGCGCTGCTCAACGTCATCACTCAGGACCGCTAAAGCGGCCTGCGGGAAGACACCATGGCCGCAGATCCCAGCCTCCAGATGTGGCTCACCTTCGGCGTCATCGGCGCGGCGTTGGTGCTCTACATGCAGGAGCGCGTGGCGCTGGAGCTGACTTCGCTGGGAGTCATCTGCGCCCTGATCGTGCTCTTTCAGATACTGCCGTTGTCCGGCCCCAATGGCACCAACAGCCTCGGCCCGGAGCGACTGCTCGCCGGTTTCGCCAGTCCCGCCCTGGTCACCGTGCTGGCGCTCTTGGTAATCGGCCAGGGCCTGGTGCGGACCGGCCTTTTGGACGCCGCCGCGGGGCTGGTGCTGCGGCTCAGCCGCGGTGGCGGCCTGGCCACCATGTTGCTGGTGCTGGTGGCGGTGGCGGCGGTCAGCGCCTTCCTCAACAACATCCCGGTGGTGGTNATCTTCATTCCCATCATGCAGGCGGTGGCCGAGCACCTGGGCCGGCCGGCGGGCAAGGTGATGATCCCGCTGAGCTTTGCCGCCATCCTCGGCGGCATGACNACGCTGATCGGCTCGAGCACCAACCTGNTGGTCTCGAACGCNTTGGTCGAGGCCGGNGAGGCACCCTTCGGCTTNTTCGATTTCTCCGTCCCCGGCCTNGNGCTGGCNNCNGCCGGNTTGNNCTACGTNCTNTTCGTGGCGCCCTNNCTGCTNCCGGCGCGCTCGCCGGCCNGCGNCGAGNNGCCGGCCAGCGGCCGCCANTTCGTGGCCCAGCTCGAGNTCGGCGCCGAGTCAGAGCTGCTGGGCGAGCGCGCCCTGGCCGGCCACCTGCCTGGCCTGCCCGGAATGACGTTGCTGATGCTGCAGCGCGCCGGCGCCACGCTGCTGCCGCCCTTCGAGGATACCGAGCTGGGCGCCGGCGACGTGCTGGTGGTGGCAGCTACGCGCAAGGTGCTGACCGAAGCCCTGACCCGCGAGGCTGCCGCTTTGCAACCCGATCTGCGCCGTGGCCGCCGGGCCGAAGCCGAGGCCGCAGCCCCCTGGCGCCAAGGCGAGCAGATGCTGGCAGAGGTCATGGTAACGCCCAACTCGCGCCTCAACGGCCAGAACCTGGAGCAGATCGGCTTTCGTTACTTGCACCGCTGCGTCGTGCTCGGCATCCAGCGGCGCTCACGCATGATCCGCATGCGCATGACCGAAATCGCGCTACGCGCCGGAGATGTGTTGCTGGTGCTGGGTCAGCCCGAAGACGTGCGCAGGCTACGCTTCAGCCCGGCCGTGCTACTGATGGAATGGTCGGCCGCCGACCTGCCAGCGCGCCAACACGTGCGCCGCGCCGGCTTGGTCTTCCTGGGCACCATCGGCCTGGCCGCCAGCGGGCTCCTGCCGATCGTCGCGGCAGCCCTGATCGGGGCAGTGGCAATGATCGCTACTGGTGCGCTCAGCGTCTCCCAGGCGGTGCAGGCGCTGGACCGCAAGGTTACCATTACAATTGCCACGGCTCTGGCGCTGGGCGTGGTCTTGCAAGGCACCGGCGGCGCCGATTTCCTGGCCGAGGCGCTGCTCGATCTGATGGCCGGCGCCGGCCCGGCGGCAGTGCTCTCGGCCTTCTTCCTGCTGGTCGCGGTGCTTTCCAACATCCTCAGCACCAAGGCCACGGCAGTGCTGTTCACGCCCATCGCGGTGGGAATCGCCCACGGCCTGAACAGCGATCCCACGGCCTTTGCGGTGGCCGTGGTTTTCGCCGCCAACTGTTCCTTCGCCTCGCCGCTGGGCTACCAGACCAATCTCCTGGTGATGTCGCCGGGGGGCTATCGCTTCCGCGATTTCGTAAGCGTCGGCCTGCCTCTGATAGCCGTCATGTGGCTGGTTTTCACGTTCGTGGCGCCGTGGTACTTCGATCTCTCTTGAGAGCTTTAATAGAAGAACAGCCCGGGCGGCCGGGCGATTCTTGAATTGCTGGCTTTTTCGGTACGAATCCTGTAAAATCAATGGGTTCGCCTGAAAAATCGATATAGAATCCTGATTCCATGACTGACGACGTTAGAAGTCTGACAGGACGGCAAAAGGCCGCCATCGTGATCATGGCCATCGGTGAAGAGCGCGCCACGCGGCTGTTTTCCCTGATGGACGAGGAAGAGATCAAGGAGCTCTCCCAGAGCATGGCCAGCCTGGGCTCGATCAACGCCAAGGTGGTCGAGGCTTTGTTCATCGAATTCGCCTCGCAGTTGTCGTCGACGGGCTCGCTGGTGGGCAGCTTCGACAGCACAGAACGGCTGCTGCGCAACACGCTGCCTGGAGACAAGGTGGCCGGCATCATGGAGGAGATCCGCGGCCCGGCCGGGCGCACCATGTGGGACAAGCTGAGCAACGTGAATGCCGAGGTGCTGGCCAACTACTTCAAGAACGAATACCCCCAGACCGTGGCCGTGGTGCTCAACAAGCTCAGGCCCGAGCACGCCGCCTCGGTGTTCGGCGAGCTGCCCGAGGACTTCGCGGCCGAGGTCATGACGCGCATGCTGGGCATGGAGCCGGTGCGCAAGGAGATCCTCGAGGGCATCGAACAGACGCTGCGCACCGAGTTCATGGCGACCTTGTCGCGCACCTCGCAGCGCGACAGCCACGAGCTGATGGCCGACATCTTCAACAGCTTCGACCGGGCCACCGAGAGCCGCTTCATGACGGCGCTGGAGGAGCGCAGCCGGGATTCGGCGGACAAGATCCGGGCCCTGATGTTCACCTTCGACGATTTGGCCAACCTCGATCCCAACGGCGTGCAGACGCTTCTCCGGCACGTCGAGAAGGGGGCCCTGGCGATTGCCCTCAAGGGCGCCTCCGAGAGCATGCGTGATCTCTTCTTCACCAACATGTCGGAACGCCAGGGCAAGATCCTCAAGGAGGACATGGAGGCCATGGGCCCGGT
>NZDS01000024.1 GCA_002690215.1 Rhodospirillaceae bacterium
CTTCGACGATAACGGTGTCGTGCCCTCCAGCATAGTGCGGCGGGGCGACGAGCTCTGGCTCTACTACGTGGGTTTTCAGCTTGAATAGCCCTTTTCGATCATCACCGGCATGAGGATGGTGCCGACGGCGCTGATGGCCGCCAGGATGGAGCCGCAGAAGGCGGCGAAGAAACCCATGGCCAGCACCATGGCGATGCCCAGGCCACCGGGCCAGTGGCCCACCAGGGTGATGCTGAGGTCGACCAGGCGCCGCGCCACGCCGCCCCGCAGCATGACCAGGCCGGCAAAGATAAACAGCGGGATGGCCACCAGCACGTGCTTGGTAACGGCGCCGAACGAGACCTGCAACAAGGTCGCCCAGGGCAGTCCCAGGCCGACGCTGGCGACCAGGCTCGAGCCGATGCCGAAAACCATGAAAACCGGTACCGATAGAACCAACAGCAGCGCCGAAAGTACGATGGCCGGGGCGATCATGTGGAGCCGTCAAGAAAATGCTGCACTTCCCTGAGCACGGCTTCGAGGGAGAAATTGGCCAGCAGCGCAAAATCCACCGGGAACGAGAGATACATGGTCCAAATCGGGATCTCGATCTCGGATTCGGTGACCTCGCCGAGGCTGCGGAAGAACAACACCGCTTCGCCGCCGGCCCAGCAAAAGATCAGAGCTGCAACCAGGCAGATGAGATAAACCGTCAGCCTCAGCAAGTTGCGGGCGCGGCCGCGCAGCAGCGTCGGCAGCACCTCGACCATGATGTGGCGGTCGCTGCGAATCAGCACGCCGAGAATGGGAAACACCGCCCAGGGCATCAACATCGGCGGCAAATCGTTGAGCCAGGTATAGCCCATGCCGCTGACGTGGCGCTCGACGGCGCCGCTAAACAGCGCGATTACGGCGAAGCCGACGACGGCCGCCCCCAGCGCCAAGGCCAGGACGGCGATGGCGTCGTTTATGCGGAGGTAAATCGTGAAGGCGCGTTGCACGGAGCTTAGGCCGGAGCGGTGCCGGGCCCGGCCATCGGCGGACCCGGCACTGTGCCCCTAGCGGCCGGTGTACTTCTTCAGGGCCGCGAAGACGTCGGCGTCGACCATGGCGGCATAGTTGGGCTCCATGACCTCGCTTTCGATCTTCTGCATGGCGGTAAGTTCGGCACCGCTGAGCGTCGAGATCTTGGCACCGCGCTTCTGGAATTCACCGATGATGGCGTCGGAGGCGGTCATGATCGAATCGGTTGCCTCCTTGCTCACCTCGGCACCCACTTCGCGCATGATCTTCTGCACATCGGCCGGCAGGCCGTTGAACCAAGCGGCATTGGCCATCAGGTAAGCGTCGGACGGCCGCAGGAAGCCAGCCGGCGCACCTCGTGCTCAGGGCCCTCGACAACGTGTTCGTAAGGATGCAGCAGGGTCGTCGGCTGCGGGCATTCTGAAAGACCGTAGTGCTCGCGGAAGACCGAGCCGAACTCGGCGATGCCCTGGCGCAGCGTGTCGACCGGCATCGGCGCCGTGCCGTAGTTGATGCGGCCGACGCTGGAGAGGTCGAAGCGCTCGCGGTCGAGCTCTTCCAGCAGCCGGATCAGCATGGTCGGCACCAGGAGAAGACTGCTCACGCGCTCGCGCTCGATGATGGCCTGCAGGTCCCCGGGTTCGAACCGCGGCATGACAATGTTGCGGGCACCGCGCAGATAGTAGGGCATCAGGTAGTTGCCGGCGGCGTGGGTCAGCGGCCCCACGTGGATCATCGAATCTTCTGTGCCAAGGCCGTATTCCAGCGCCGTGAAGAAGTTGTTCTGGCGCTGGTAATAGCGCCGGTGCGTGAAAAGGATCCCTTTGGGCCGGCCGGTGGTGCCCGAGGTGTAGTGCAGCCTGAGCAGGTCGTCGAATTCGACTTCGATGCCGGGCTCGCGGTCGTCGGCTCGGCCAATCAAGGTTTCGAAATCATCCTGGCCGGCGTGCGACCAGCCGACGCCATGGACCGCTTTCAGATCGGGCAAATCGCTCGTCGCCGTGTCGATGACGTCCTGGAATTCGGCCCCGGCGACGATCATTGTGGGCTCGGCGTCCTCCAGGATCTGACGCTGTTCGGCAGCGGTATGGCGAGCATTGAGGGCGACGTAAGTGACGCCTGCCTTGGCTGCACCGAAGACGGTGTCGAGGCTTTCGACGCTGTTGTTCAGCAGCACGGCGACGCGATGGTTCTTGTCCAGGCCGAGACCCCTGAGGGCGTTGGCAAAGCGGTTGCCGCGGCGGTTGACCTCGGTGAAGCTGAGCCGCCGGTCGCCGAACACCAGGGCCTCGCGGTCACGGTACTGGCGCGCTGCCCAGGTCAGCTCGTAGCCGGCGATGAAGGCCATGGGATGGCGCCTTTCCCTAGCGCCGCATGGTGCGGCGTCGTGGCCCCACCATCTCGGGCAGTTGTTCGTAGGCGTCTTCGACCCATTCGCAGAGCAGCGACCGTGTCTCGCGCGGGTCGATGACGTCGTTGATACCGAAGCGTTCGGCCGTGCGGAAAGGCGAGGTGAAGCGGGCGAAGTAGTTCTCCAACTCCGCCAGCCGGGTTTCGGGATCGGGATGTTCGGCCAACTCGCGCCGATAGGCCGCGGCCACGCCGCCTTCGATGGGGATCGAGCCCCAGCTTGCCGAGGGCCAGGCGTAGCGCATGTTGATGCCGCTCAAACGGCCATGGGCGGCGCCGGCGACGCCGAAGGCGCGGCGCACGACGATGGTGCACCAGGGCATGACGCTCTGTTCGATGGCGGCTATGGCGCGCACCGCCGCCCGCACGGTCCCGGCTTCTTCGGCCTCCCGCCCGATAAGTATGCCGGGCTGGTCGAAAAAGCTCACCAGGGGCAGGTGGAAGGTGTCGCAGAGGTCGACGAAGGTCTCTATCTTCTGCGACGAACGTAGCGTCATGGCGCCGCCGTAATGGTAGGGGTCGTTGGCCAAAACGCCCACCGGATAGCCGTCGAGGCGGCCCAGGCAGGCGATTGCCGAGGGCCCGTTGTGACGGCCGATCTCGAAGATCGAGCCCTGATCCAGCACCATCTCGAGGATGCGGCGGGCCTTGTAGACCCGGCGGCGCTGGCGCGGAATGCTGCTCAGCAGCGCTTCCTCGCGCCGTTCGGGGTCGTCGTCGCAGTCTTGGCGCTGGGGCAGCCGATTGACGTTCTGCGGCAAGTAGGAAAGAAAGCGCTGCGTCTGTTCGATGGCCTCGGCCTCGCTGTCGGCCTCGTTGTCGACCACACCCGAGCCGCGGGCGTGGATGCGATAGCCGCCCAGATCCTCCTTGCTGATGTCCTGGCCCATGCCGGCCGACACCACCGGTGGTCCGGCTGCGAAGACCTGGGTGGTGTCCTTGACCATGACCGAGAAATGGGCGTCGGCGACCTTTAAGGCGCCCAGCCCGGCGCACGATCCCAGCGCCACGGCCGCCACCGGCACCTTGCCCAGGAGGTCGAGAACCGCATACGAGGGATAGCCGGGAAGCTTAGTGGCGCCCTGCTTTTCCAGGAGTTTTACGGAACCGCCTGCGGTGTCCACCAGGCGCACCAGCGGCACACCCATGTCGACCGCCTGGCGCTCGATGTAGATCCATTTTTCGGCGATGGCCGATTCCGAGGAGCCGCCGCGGATGGTGAAGTCGTCGGCCGAAACCAGCACCCGGCGGCCGCCCACGCGGCCCTTGCCGATTACAGAGTTGGCCGGGCGCACATCTATCAGCTCGCCCGTATCGGGGTCGTAGTTGCCTGTGCCGGTGAGGCTGCCGAGCTCACGGAAGGTTCCCTCGTCGAACAAATGATCGATGCGTTCGCGTGCCGTCAGTTTGCCCGAATTGTGATGGCGCTTGACCGATTCTTCGCCGCCCAGCGCCAGGGCATATTGACGACGGCGCTCGATCTCGTCGATTTCCGGCTGCCAGGTCATGTCCTGCGCGATCTCCTCCCAAGGCCCAGACGGCAGTTTACGTAACCCGTCGCCGGACCTGTCAAGAAGATTGTTGACAATCTTATTATCGACTTGGTTCACTGAGCGGCACGAGACCACGCAGGCGAGGTGCCCAGATGCCCCATGAAGAACGCGTTGCCGAGCTGGCGCGGCGGCGCCAGGCGGCCCTGGCCATGGGCGGCGAAAAGCGCCTGGCGAAGCGGGCCGAACGGGGCATTCTCGACGCCCGCCAGCGTCTCGACCACCTGCTCGACGAAGGCAGTTTCAAAGAGGTCGGCCTGTTTGCCACCTCGCTCAATCCCAACGATCTCGATACCACCCCGGCCGACGGCAAGGTCACGGGTTTCGGTCGCATCGATGGGCGCAAGGTCGCGATCGCGTCCAACGACTTGACGGTCAAGGGGGCTTCGTCCAACAGCACCAATTCCAAGAAGGTCGGCTATATCAAGGACACCGCCACGCGCACCGGCATGCCTATCGTTTACCTCGGCGAATCCTCGGGCGCCCGCATGCCCGACGTCATGGGCGCCGTGGCCATGGGCTCGGGTGGTCAGGATTCCGAGCAATACCTGCGCCGGCGTGAAGTGCCCTGGATCTCGGCCGTGCTCGGGCCCTGCTACGGATCTTCGAGCTGGTATGCCGCGCTTTCCGATTTCGTGGTCATGCGAAAGGGCGCCGAATTGGCCGTCTCCAGTGCCCGCGTCACTTCGCTGGCCATCAGCGAGGACATCGATACCGAAGACCTGGCTGGCTGGCGTCTGCACGCCGAGACCACGGGCATGATCGATCTGGCGGTAGAGAGCGACGAGGAAGCGCTCGATGCGGTGAGCCGTTTCCTTTCCTACTTGCCCAGCCACCATCAGGAGGCTCCGCCCCGGGCAGCGGTGCCGGCCGGCTCCGACGCGGCCGCCGCTGACATGCTCGATCTGGTGCCGGAGGAGCGCCAGAAGACCTACGACGTGCACCGCGTCATCGAGGCCATGGTCGACCGGGACAGTTTCTTTCCCTTGAAGGGACGCTTCGGCCGTGTCGCCGTGACCGGGCTTTGCCGGCTCGACGGCCACCCGGTGGGCATCGTCGCCAACAACCCGCGCGTCAAGGGTGGCGCCATGGACGTCGATTCCTGCGACAAGGTGACGAGTTTCCTGGTGCTCTGCGACAGTTTCAACATCCCCATCGTGCTGCTGGTGGATACGCCGGGCTTTCTCGTCGGCATCGAAGGCGAACGGCGCAAGGCGCCGGGCAAGATCATGAACTTCATGCATGCGCTTCAACTCTGTTCGGTGCCCAAGATTTCGATCATCATGCGCAAGACCTATGGCCAGGCCTTCCTCAACATGGGCGGTGGCCGCAATTCGGACGAGATCGCCGCCTGGACCACCGCCGAAGTCAGCTTCATGGCCCCCGATATCGGCGTCAGCGTGGTCCATGGCGTGACCCCGGAATCGGATCCCCAGCGCTATGAGGAGCTCTTTCAGTCCATGCAGCGCGATTCATCGGCCTACGATGTGGCGCGCTGCTTCGGTGCTCAGGACGTCATAGACCCGCGCCAGACCCGGGCCTATCTGATCGAGGCGCTGGAGTTTCATCGCCGGGACTTGACCAATGGCGTCGGGCGGCACGAAATGCGGACCTGGCCGACGACTTATTAGAGGGGGGGGGGCGGTTTGGCAGAACCCCGAACAATTTCGCAAACCACCGTTGAACTCGATTGGCGCCTGGTACCGGAGACGCGGCCGCTTTCGCTCTCGGAACAGATCGCCGAGCGCCTGAGCCAAGAGATCCTGGCCGGTACCTACCAGCCCGGCCAGCGCATTCTCGAACAACACATTGCCGGGCGCTTCGAAGTCAGCCGCGGCCCTGTGCGCGAGGCGCTGCGCTTGCTCGAGCGCGAAGGGGTAATCGAGATCCTGCCGCGGCGCGGCGCCCAGGTGACCTCACTCACCGTCAAGGAAGTCACCGACATCTTCGACATCCGCGGCGCCCTGGTCGGGCTTTGCATGGTTCTGGCCATGGAACGACTCGAGCCCGGGCAGTGGGGCCAGGTCAAAGAATGGGTGGAACGTTTGGGACGGCTGGCGCGCGAGAACGACGGCGCCGAGGAGTACCTCTCCATCAGCTTCCGTCTCAGTCTTTTTCTCGGGCGCAGCAGCGGCAATGAGCGGCTTTACGAGCTCTTGCGTTCTCTGTCGCGCCAAACCGTGCGCTATACCGCGCTCGGCCTGGGCTCGCAGGCCAGGCGACGGCAGTCGGCGCGTACCTGGCGGCATTTGCTCAAGGCCGTGCTGGCGGGCGACGCGACCGCGGCCGAGGCCGCTGCGCGCACCCTGGTCAAAGAATCTCGGGATGCCGCCATCCGCCGGCTCGAGGCGGCAGGCCATGCCGGCACCTGACCATCCGGCGCTGGGTCGCCGCGCCGTGCTGGCCCTGGGCGGGCTGTGCGCCCTGGCGCTGGTCGGCCACACTTCGGTTCTGCCGCTGCTGCCGCCGGTCTGGCGCCAGGCCGGCAGTGCACCGCTTTACTTGGTCGGCGTCGCAGGAGCTTTGCTGCTGCTGCTGCCGGCGCTGTTTGCCTGGGCCAAACGCAGCGCCGTTTCACCCCGGCCCTGGTTCCTGGCGCACGCCTTGGCCGGGGCAGCCGGTCTGGTGCTGGTAGTGGTTCATGCCGCCGGCCACTGGGGACGGCCGCCGGCCTTGCTATTGCTGCTGGCCATCGCGCTGCTGCTCCAGGGTCTGCGTGCGCGCACCAAAACAGCCGACAAGTTGGCGGGCCTCATGGCCTCGCGGCCCCAGGCCTTTGAAGGTGAGCCGGACCGGACGGCCCTGGCCGAACTCCTGGAGCGCAAACGCGGGCTGCTGGCGCGTCTCGATGCGGCGGCCGAGGAGGCGACGTTTTCGCCGGGCCCCGGGCACTGGCTGCGCCGCCCCGGCCTGACGCTGGCCTACCAGCGTCTGGTGCGGGCCGAGGCCGAACTTCTGGGCGCCCGCCGTGCCGCCGGGCTGGAGCTTTCGCGCTGGCGACAGGTCCACATGATCGCCGGCTGGCTGTTGTTCGCCGGTATTGTCATCCACCTCGTCACGGTGACCTTTTTCGCCGGCTACGTGGCTGCGGGCGGCGACATTCATTGGTGGCACCTGGCCGCCTGGGGCGCATGAGCCGCCTGGCGCTCGCTATCGACCTGGAGCGCTGCACCGGCTGCAAGAGTTGCGAGGCGGCCTGCAAGCAGGAGCATGGCCTGGGTCCCGGTGAGCGGCGCAACAAGGTGGTCTGGTTGCAGGGCGACACGGCACCGGCACTGCAGTTCCTGCCCGTCATGTGCCAGCACTGCCAACGCCCGGCCTGCCTGCGGGCCTGTCCCGTGCGGCCCAAGGCCATCGAACGCAACCCCGAGACCGGCGTCGTCAGCATCGACGAATCCCGTTGCACGGGCTGCGGCGAATGCGTGGTTTCCTGTCCCTACGGTGCCATCGGCTTCGACGCCGAGGGCCACCATGCGGTCAAGTGCGATCTCTGTGCCGGTCGCCGTGCCCGCGGCGAAACCACGGCTTGCGCCGCCGTCTGTCCCGGTCTGGCGATTCGCTTGGGTGAGCGCGATGAACTGCTGGCCGAGGCGGCCGCATCGGGCCGCCAGGTGCGCGATCACGATTCCTACCTTTTGGGACCGGCGACGCTTTATCTCGAAGCCTCGCGGCCCTTAGCCGACTTGGCGCAGCCGGCCGTCACCCTGGGAGCGGTAGGCGGCGGCGGTCCAAGGCGGACCGACACCGCCTTTCCCTATGGCACAGCGCCCGAGGCGCGACTGCCCGATCGGGTCGAGCCGGGTGGCTGCAACATCTGCTTCAATTCCTGTTCGCTCAAGTTTCACCTGCGTGAGGGCCGCTTGGTGCGGGTCAGCGGCAACGACGAAGATCTCGTGCTGGGTGGCCGGGTCTGTGCCAAGTCGCAAATGACGTTGCAGCAGTACCATGACCCGCGTCGCCTGAAGCATCCCATGAAGCGTGTCGGCAAGCGTGGCGAAGGCCGCTTCGAGGCTGTCTCTTGGGACCAGGCGCTGGACGAGATCGCGGCCAAGCTAAAGGAAACCGCGGCCCGTCATGGAACGGAATCGCTGGCCATCTTTTCCGGCACCCGGGCCGGCATCATGACCAACCGCGGCTACATCCACCTTTTCAGCCGGCTTTTCGGCACGCCCAACGTCGAGGGCACCGAGCCGCTCTGCGCCACCGGCAAATCGATCGCCTACACGCTCACCCAGGGCACGGTGTTGATCGCCAACAGCTTCACGCCTGATGACATCGGCAGCACCGGCATGCTGATCTATTTCGGCGACAACCAGGCGGAAACCCGGCCGGTCTATTTCGGCCAGGTCAACGACTGGCGCATCCAGCGCCGCATCCCCATGGTCGTGGTCGATCCGCGCTTCACCGTAACCGCCAGCAAGGCCGATCGCTGGCTGGCGCTCCGGCCGGGCAGCGACATGGCCCTGGGCCTGGCAATGGTGCACCATATTTTGGCTCATGACCTGCACGATCAGGCCTTTTGCCAGGCCTGGGTGGAAGGTTTCGAAGCCTGGCGCGATTTTGTTTTCGAACGCGGCTATGACGCCGACTGGGCGGCGCCGATCTGCGATCTGGAGGCGGCCGAGATCCGCCGCCTGGCGGCGGAGATGGCGGCCGCCGATGGTTGCATGATCTTCGCCAGCCGCGGCATCAACCAGCACAGCAACTCCGTCCAGGCCAACCGCGTGCTGATGTTCCTGGCCGCCATTACCGGCAACTGGGGGCGCCGGGGTGGCGGTTATTTCAACATGGCTTCGGGCACCCCCCTCAGCCTCACCATGCCCGAAGAGCGCGCCGCCCCCATCGCGCGGCCCATGGTGCGGCGCAACCCGGCCAACTGGTTGGCTGCCATGAGCGAGGGCAAGCCCTATCCCATCCGGGCGCTGATCAGCGGCAACAACCCGCTGGGTCAGTTGCCCAACCAAAACGCCGTGCGCCGGGCCTTCCAGTCCCTCGACCTGGTGGTCCACATCGACCTTTTCGAAAACGAGACCTCGGCTTTTGCCGACTATCTTTTGCCCGTGGCCACGGGCATCGAGAAGGGTGGCATCAATCGGGCCAATGACGACCGCCGCATCGTCTGGAACGACAAACTGATCGAGCCGCCGGGCCAGGCCCGATCGGACGGCTGGATCTGGATCGAGCTGGGCAAACGTTTCGGTTTCGAAGATGTGCTCAAGGACGACTACAAAGAGCCCGCCGTTTTTTGGGACAAGTTCTGTGCCGACAACGACGAGATAAGGGGCTGCACCAGCAAGCGCCTGCGGGCAACGCCCCGGCGCTGGCTGCGAACCCCGCTGGTCGATGAAGAGGCGGTGGAGCAAGAGACACTTTATCTCGAGCCCGGGCCTGACGGTAAACGCTTCCCCACACCCGGCGGCCGGTTGGAATTCTGGACCCCGGAGCTGGAGGAACGCTTCGGACGGCTCGGTCTCTCGGCCCTGCCCGAGTTCTATTCCGAGCGCGAGCAACGCATCGACCTGCCGCACATCGAGTTGTTGTTGGGCGACGATGAAGAGGGCGTGCTCTCGCCTTTCCACCCGGTCCCCACAGGTGCTTCGCCGGCTCGCATCCGCCAGCCTGACACCTACGCCGGGGCCGAGACCCCGGGGGCGGAGTTGCGGGCCCAGGGTTTCGAGCTTGAACTGATAACCGGCCGTGCCGCAGCGGCGCATTTCCATAGCTGGACGCACCATTTCTGGCAGGCCCAGGAGATGTGGCCCGACCTCTACGCCCAGATCCACCCCGAACGGGCGGCGGAACTGGGCATCGAGGACGGCGCCCGGGTGCTGATCGAGACCGCGCACGGCAATCTGGAAGCCGTGGCCTGGCTGACCCCGGGTATCCGGCCCCATGCCGTCTACGTGCCCATGGGCTGGGGCGAGCGCCAGCCTTTCAATCCCTGGCGTTCGGTCAACTTCCTCACCGACGGCGCTCAGCGCGACCCGATTTCGGACCAGGTCAACCTCAAAAGCTTGCTTTGCCGGGTACGCGCAATCCAAAATTGAATTCATGAACGATGTATCTCAAAGCGAACCGGCGCGCATTCTCGCCGATGTCTTCGGCTTCGACGGATTCCGGCCCGGGCAAGAGCCTGTGGTATCGGCGCTGCTGGGCGGCGCTCATGCTCTGGCGGTAATGCCGACCGGCTCGGGCAAATCTCTGTGTTTCCAGATCCCAGCCCTGATGATGGACGGCCTGACGGTGGTGGTGTCGCCGTTGGTGGCTTTGATGGAGGACCAGGTGGCGGCGCTGAGGCTGGCCGGTGTGGCGGCCGAGACCATCAATTCCTCGCGCGACCGGCCGACCAACGTAGCCAGCTGGCGGCGCGTCGCGGCCGGCCAGTCGCCGCTTCTCTACATCGCGCCCGAGCGCCTGATGACGGAACGCATGCTGGCCGCACTCGGGCGCCTGCCGGTGCGCCTTTTGGTCGTCGACGAAGCCCACTGCATCTCGCGCTGGGGACCCTCGTTCCGGCCCGAGTATGAGGACCTGGGGCGTTTGGGCACCCTTTTTCCCGGCGTCCCGGTGGCTGCCTTCACGGCCACTGCCGACCAGACCACACGGGCCGACATCGCGGCAAAGCTGTTCTCCGGCCGAGCCGAAATCTTCGTCTCCGGCTTCGACCGTCCCAACATCCGGCTGGGCGTCGAAATGCGCCGCGACGGCAAACGCCAATTGACGGAATTCGCCCGAGCCCGGGCCGGAGCCAGCGGTATCGTCTACTGCCTGTCGCGCAAGAAGAGCGAGGAGACGGCACAACTTCTTGGTAGCCAAGGCCTGCATGCGCTGCCCTACCATGCCGGCATGGAGAAAGACGAGCGAGCCAGGAACCAGGACATCTTCATGACCGAACCCGGCGTCATCATGGTGGCCACGATTGCATTCGGCATGGGTATCGACAAGCCCGACGTGCGCTATGTCTTTCATACCGACCTGCCGGGCAGCGTCGAGGCCTACTATCAGGAGATCGGCCGGGCCGGGCGCGACGGCCTGGCAGCCGAGGCGCAGATGCTTTACGGCCTCGACGACATCCGCATGCGCCGCATGTTCATCGACCAGGAAGGCGGGGACGACGATCACCGGCGGCGCGAACACAAGCGCCTCGATGCCCTCATCGCCTATTGCGAAACGCCGGAATGCCGGCGCCAGGCATTGCTGGGCTATTTCGGCGAGAACCCCAGCCCCTGCGCCAATTGCGATGTTTGCGAGAATCCGCCCGAAGTCGCCGATGGCAACGCTGTTGCAGAACAGGCGCTGGCGGTGGTGGCCGGCACCGGCCAACGCTTCGGTGCCGCCCACCTTATCGACATCCTGCGCGGCGCCGACACCGAGAAGGTGCGCAACATGGGCCATGAACGTCTGCCCGGCTATGGTGTCGGCAAGGACCTAGCCAAGGACGAGTGGCGTTCGATCCTGCGCCAATTGGTGGCGGCGGGGTATCTCGAGCTCGATATCAAGGGTTACGGCGGCCTCAGTATCACCGGTCGCGGCCAGGCCCTGGGGCGCGGCGAGGAAACCTTCCGCTACCGCCGTGACACCTTCAAGAGCGGGCGGACCAAGACGGCCAAGAAGAGTGCCGTCGTCTCGGAGCTGGGCTCCGACGAAACCGAACTTTTCACCGCCCTCAAGGATTGCCGGCTGGAGCTCGCCCATGAACGCGGCGTGCCGGCCTACGTCATCTTCCCCGACCGCGCTCTCGCCGACATGGCGCAGCGCCGTCCCGCCAACGAGACCGAATTCGCCGACATCCACGGCGTCGGCGCCGCCAAGCTGCGCGACTTCGCCGAACCGTTCCTGGCTGTCATCGCAACCTTCGCGGAGGGCGCGACCGAGAAAACGCTGAACCAAAGCTAAAAGGAGGGATCATGTTGGAACGCATTACGCACATCGGCATCGTCGTCGAGGACATCGCCGAGGCGGAGAAATTCTGGAGCGAGCGCTTCGGCCTCAAGCGCTATGCCGAACTGGAGGTCGAGGTCGAAGGCATCCGCAGCATCTTTCTTTCGGTCGGCGGCACGCCCGACGAGATGTCGATCGAGCTCATCGAGCCCTACGACAAGTCCGACATGTCGAACGCCGTAGCGCGCCGTCTGGCTCAGTCGGGCGAGGGGTTCTACCATCTGGCGGCGGAGGTCTCCGATGTCGCGGCCACCTCCGCGGAGCTCAAGGAAAATCAGGTGCGGGTCATCGACCGTCCGGCCATCGAGCCCGAGGATTCGGCGCGCTGGCTGGTTCATCCCAAGGACGCCAATGGCGTCATGGTGGAAGGCCTGGAGACCGGCTGGCGGGACTAGCCCGCCCAGGGCTTACTCGACGGTGATGGTGCCGCTGGCGGCCCAGGGACCGAGGGGGAAGTGCAAAGGCGCCGTGCATTCCAGCTTGTGTTCTCCGGTCCTGACGGCGACGAACAGCAACTCCTTTTCCTCGTCCGGCTCGAACACCAGCCTGGAGACGACGGGGAGATAGGTCTTTCCCGCGGCCGCTACCAGGTGTCGGACGGCGATGGACTTGAAGAAACCGGACGAGCTGAAGGTGTGCTTGAAGGCGCCCCGATTTATGATCTTCAGGCGGTAGGGTTTGCCCGCTTCCAACACCAGCCGCGAGGGCTGGAATTCGTACTCGGTGATCAGCACGGTCATGGCCTCGGGGTTTGACCAGTCGGTGGCGGCTACCCACTCCTTGGGTTCCGCCACGTGTTCCTCTGTCGGCGCGCCGAGGAATTTGTCGCCAAAGGTCAATTTGTTCCCCAAAGAACACGCCGCCAAGACAGAAATGAGGGCAATCGCCAGAATTCTCAGTACCATTGTCTCCGGGCCTCCAGAGCTCGAAATCGCAAAATCCCCACGTTGCGCAGGCTCAGCATAGCACGCCGACGAGGAAAAATCCCTCAATCGGCACCCAACTTGCGGCCGTCGTGAACACAGACGATGAGCGCGCGGCGAAGTTCCAGCGTCAGGCTGCCGTCGATACTGCCGTGGTAGCATCCCTTGGCCTTGAGATCGTGCTGGTAGGCCTTGACCACCTCGACGCCGCCCATGCGCATGGCCCGCAGGTATTGCGCCACGGCCTCGTCGTAGCGGCGGTTTTCGACCTGGGCGGCGACCAAGGTGTCGATGGTATCGGCCTGTTCCTGACGCGATATCGCCTCTCGGGCCAGGCGTAGCGCCTCGACTCCGTCGCGGAAGGCCGGGTCGGCGGCGGTGGCGTACAGCCAGGCCAGGTTGTTGTAAGGCGCGGCATATGCCGGCATGGCCTCGATGGCAGCCTGAAAATCCGCAACTGCCAGGGCATAGTCGCCCTTTGCCTTGTGTGCCTGACCGAGGTTGTTGTGGGCATAGGCCATAAGGCGGCGGTCGCGACCGTGGGCCAGGGCTTGCTGGCAATCGGCGACGGCCGCGCCGTAGCGCTGCATGTCGTAGAGCGTCCAGCAGCGGTTGAAATAGGCGGTGGCGAAGTCGGGTTCCAGATCCAGCGCTGCCGCGAAATCGTCCAGCGCATGCTGAGGCCGGCCGATCATCTTGTAGGCCAGACCTCGATTGCTGTAGGCCGTGGCCAGCTTGGGATCAAGCTCGATGGCCCGGTCGTAATTGGTTATCGCCTCCGTTGGCCGGCCGCCACTGCGCAGGATGTCGCCGAGATTAAGGTAGCCGGGAGCAAAGTCGGGCTCGATCTCCAATGACCGGGTGGAGTCGCTGAAGGCCGGTTCCGGCCGGCCCAGTTCACGATAGGCGAGACCCCGATTGCTGTGGGCCAAGGCCAGGTTGGCAGGCTCCAGCCGGCCGCTCTTGATGCACTGCGAGTAGAGCTCGACTTGGCGTTCGGGCATTCCCTTGCCGACCAGGGCGGCGGCCTGGCGGCAGGCCGTCAGGTCCTCGGGCTCGATGGCTGCCGGTGGTGCAGGGGTTGCTGGTGGCGGTGCGGGTTCGGGCTCGGGCTGAGGTTTGAGGCGGACCGGCTTGCGCCGCGGTAGGCCGCGCAGAACTGGAGCCGGGCGGGCGGCCTTGGGCGGTTCTTCTGGGGTCGCGGCAGTGGTCTTCTTAATTGGCTCGGGTTTCGGCTCGGGTTGCGCTTTCGGCGCTGGTTCGGGCTCGGATTTCGGTTCGGGTTTTGGCTCCGGTTCAGGCTCCGGTTCGGGCTTCGGCTCTGGCTCCGGCACTGGTTCGGGTTCAGGTTCGGGCTCGGGCTCGGGCGCCGGCGCCGGCTCCGGCTCAGGTTCCGGCTCAGGTTCCGGTTCCGGCTCGGGTTCACGCCTTGGCGGCGGCGCAATTTCGATGACGGCAATTGCCAACTCGGAATCTGGTGGTGCTGCCGTTTCGTCGTAGCTCAGCTGAAGCCAGGCGACCAGGCCGCCGAATCCAGCCAGCAACACAGCGCCGACTGCCACCAGCGCCAACGCGCTTCGGCTAGTGTTGGCACCGGCCGTTGCCATTCGCCCTCCATTCGTCTTGCGGCCCTATGGCCCTGAGCAGTCAGCTTCCGTGTCCGGGCCGGGGGCTGTCAAGCATCGGGGGAAAACGCGCTATGCTGCGGCCCTCGTAGCTGCCAGTACAAGGATCGGCCGTACCATGACCAGTAACTTCGAAACCTTGACTCTCGAACGCGATGATCGAGGCGTTGCCCGCCTGACCTTCAACCGTCCCGACAAACACAATGCCCTAAATGACGTGATGATTTTGGACCTGCGCCGGGCCGCTGCCGAACTGGCGGAGGACGACGAGGTGCGGCTGGTGGTGCTGACAGGTGCCGGCAAAAGCTTCTGCGCGGGCGGCGACATTCAATGGTTCACCCGCACCCTGAAGAAGTCACGGGCCGGGCGGATGGGGGAAGCCACCGAACTGGCGCACATGCTTTATGACCTCAATCATCTGCCCAAGCCGCTGATCGGCCGCGTCCAGGGTCCCGCTTATGGCGGCGGTGTCGGCATGATCTCGGTCTGCGACGTCACCATCGGGACACTGGGCAGCCGCTTCGGCCTGACCGAAGTTCGCCTGGGATTGATTGCGGCCACCATCTCGCCCTACGTGGTCAGGCGCATGGGCGAGGCCAATGCCCGCGCCACCATGCTCTCGGGAGCGCTGTTCGATGCCGAACAGGCCTTGGAGATCGGTCTCTTGAGCCGCTTGGTCGCGGCGGACGAACTGGACGATGCCGTCGAGGCGGTGATCGCCGACCACCTGGAGGCGGCGCCCGGTGCGGTGGCCGAGACCAAGCGCCTGATCGACTACGTCGCCACCCATGCCATTGCCGACAGCATGATATATACCGCTGACCGCATTTCGGACGCCTGGGAATCCGAAGAAGGCGGCGCCGGTATCGATGGGTTCCTGAACAAACGCTTGCCGCCCTGGCGCTCGGGCGCCTGACTCAGTCCGGATTCGACGTCCCCGGGTGCTGTGGCAGGCCGTCGTCGAGATGGATCCAGGGCAGTTTTTCGGCGCAGTAGACGTGGGCCTGGGGCTCCAGCGCCTCAGGCGCGTCGGCTGTTGCGATCAGGACATGGACCTCGTCGGGCCAGCGATCGGACTGATAGGTCAGAGAGGAGCCGCAGCGGGCGCAGAAGCCGCGGTGCACCCCGGGCGAGGATTCGAATAATGCGGGCTGGCCGCTCAGGTACACGAGGCTTTGGCGGGCGAAGCCAGCGAACGTAGTGAAGGCACCGCCGCTGGCCAAGCGGCAGCTTCGGCAGTGGCAATGCGCCACCCACAGCGGCTCCTCGGCCCGGTAGCGCACTGCGCCGCAGAGGCAGCCGCCCGAAATGCTAGCGGGGTTGTTCATGGCTCAGACCTCCGGATGCACTTGGTGCAGGAAGGGTTTGTTCGCCATCAGGCGCTCGATGTTATCAGCCACGATGGCGAAGCGCCGGGGCATCAGCCCCTCGGTCCAGCCGCAACAATGCGGCGTCATAACGACGTTGTCCAATTGCTCGAAAGCATGGCGTGATGGCTTCACGTCCTCGTTGCCAACGTCGGCGTAGTGGTACCAGACGTCGATCACGGCGCCGCCGATGCGGCGCTGGCTCAGCGCCTGAAATAGCGCATCCTCGTCGACGATGGAACCACGAGCGACGTTGAGCAGCACTGCCTCGGGTTTCATCAGGGCCAGGCGGCGGGCATCGATCAGGCCGATGGTGCTAGGCTCCTCGGGGCAGCAGATCAGCACGTAGTCGGCACCCGGCAGCATCTCGTCGAGCTCGTCGATGGAGCCTAGCCAGTCCGGCGGCGGGTCGAAGGCACGGGGCCGGCGGGTTACGGCGTGGACCGTCATGCCGAAAGCCTGGGCCCGCTTGGCCACGGCGCGGCCGATGTTGCCGTAGCCCACGGTGGCGATGGTGCGGCCGGCCAACTCGGGGCGGAAGGGGCCCATCAGCCGTGGGCTGTCGGACCAGTCGCCGGCACGGAATTTGGCGTCGCGCCCGGGCAGGTCGACGATGCCCTGCAGGATCGCCGACATGACGTATTCGCTGATGCCGATCTCGTGCTCAAAGCTGTTGCAAACTACGCAGCCCTCGGGCACCGCCGTCAAATCCACTGCATCGAGGCCCGAGTTGGGCAATTGGATGAGCCGGGCCTGAGGCGCCGGCGGCTCGCTGGCGTCGAAGCGCACCGCGACGATGACTTCCGCTTCGGCAAAGCGGGCGGCTTGTTCTTCGGCCGGGTTACTGGCCAGCGTGCCGGAGATCTCTATGCGATCGCCGAAATGATCGTGTAGAAACTCCCGTCCCCGCTCGGCGATGGGGCCGTAGAGCAGAACCTTCACAGCGCTTGGTCGTCGGTCTCGCCGGTGCGGATGCGTACTGCCTGTTCCAGGTCGAGCGCGAAAATCTTTCCGTCGCCGATCTGACCCGATTGGGCGGCCTCGCGGATGCACTCGATGACCCGCTCAGCCAGCCCTGTCTCGACCACGATCTCAATCTTGACCTTGGGCACGAAATGGACGGTGTACTCGGCGCCGCGGTAGATCTCGGTGTGACCCTTTTGGCGGCCGAATCCCTTGACCTCGCTGACCGTCATGCCCTGGACGCCAAGCTCGGTTAGGCCTTCGCGCACGTCGTCGAGCTTGTGCGGCTTGATGATGGCCATGATCAGTTTCATTGCTGTTCCCTTTCGGGCTGTCGCTGAAGCAGGGGTTTCAGATTTCGTAGCCCCGTTCGCCGTGAGAAGTGATGTCGAGGCCTTCGATCTCGTCTTCGCGCTCGACCCTGAGGCCCACCAGAGCGAGGCAGACTTTGACCAGCACCCAGCTTACGCCGCCGGTCCAGATCACGGCGGCGACGATACCGATAAGCTGGACGCCGAGCGCTTTGCCCACCGTCATGCCTTCGGCCAGGCCCATGCCGCCGAGTGCCGGCAGCACCAGAATTGCCGCCATCATGGTCCCCATCATGCCGCCGACGCCGTGAACGGCGAAGACGTCGAGGGAATCATCGATCTTGAGCTTCTGCTTGACCACCTGCACGGCGACGAAGCAGATAAATCCGGCGGCGGCGCCGATAACCAACGCCCCGAAGGGGCCGACAAAACCCGAAGCCGGAGTGATGGTGGCCAGGCCGGCGATAGTGCCGGTGACCGTACCGATCAGGCTTGGCTTGCCGAAGCGCACCCATTCCGTAATCATCCAGACCAGCGAAGCTGTGGCGGCCGAGATGTGGGTTGCGGCCATGGCCATGCCGGCGCTTTGGTCGGCGGCCAGGGCGCTGCCGGCGTTGAAGCCGAACCAGCCGACCCACAGCATGGCGGCGCCGATCATGGTCATGCCGGGATTGTGTGGTGGCTTGACCTCGCCGGGAAAGCCGTTGCGGCCGCCCAGCGCCATGGCGATGACCAGGGCCGAGACGCCGGCCGTGGTGTGCACCACGATGCCGCCGGCAAAATCCATCACGCCCAGTTCGGCGAGCCAGCCGCCGCCCCAGACCCAGTGGGTAATCGGGGCGTAGACGATAATCAGCCATAGTGCGCTGAAGAGCATCACCGCGCCGAACTTGATGCGTTCGACGTAGGCGCCGACGATCAGCGCCGGCGTGATGATGGCAAACGTCATCTGGAACATGAAAAAGACGGATTCGGGAATGCTACCCGAAACGGAATCGGTTCCGACGCCGGCCAGGAAGGCCTTGTTCAGTCCGCCGACCAAGGCGTTAGCGGGGCCACCGTCGCCGAAGGCCAGGCTGTAGCCGCCGATGTACCAGAGCACCGAGGCCAGGCAGGCGATGACGTAGCAGTGCATCAGCACCGAAAGCACGTTCTGGGCCCGCACCAGGCCGCCGTAAAAGAGCGCCAGTCCGGGCAGAGTCATGAACAGCACCAAGGCGGTAGCTGTAATCAGCCAGGCCGTGTCGCCAGTGTCGGTAGCGTTTGCCGCCAGCGCCTGGCCGGGCATCAACAAAGCCGTTGCGGCGCCCCCTAGTGCCAGCCACCGGCATCGAATCCAGAATTTCTGCATGGTCTTTGCCTCCCGCGTTGACCACCGGCCGCGATTGAAACAGAAATAGCCCGCCGACTCAATCGCGTAGTAGTAGCGCCCGCACCGCGCCAACCAAGTTGCCCTCTTCCAGATACCTTATTCCCAGCACGCCGCCAGCCATGATGGCCAGCCAGGCCAGCAGAGATCCCAGCGCCAGCGTCGACATGCCGGTGATGCCCTGGCCGATGGTGCAACCCAGCGCCAGGATGCCGCCCACCCCCATTAGCGCTGCACCGATCAGGTGACGCAACATGTCGTCGGCGCTGCTGAAGGCTTCGAGGCGAAACTCGCGGCCCAACAATGAGGCCAGCAGGGCCCCGGCAATGACACCGCCGATCAGGCCGATACCGAAATTGATGGTGGCGCCGGTGAAGGTCATCAGATACTGCACGCCGTCGGCCGTTGACGAGACGAAGGTGATCGAAAAGAGCGGCACCGGATCGAACTCGTCGTTGCCGATGACACCGGTAATGAGCCAGCCTGCCGGTACCGTCAGGCCGACGATCAGGCCGGCCGCCAGGTCGCGCGGCGAGCGCCGAAAAGAGGCATCCTTGAAGCACCACCAGGTCAGGGCTCCGGCCACTACCAGGGTGACAGCGGTACGCAGGGCGTTACCATTCATGCCGCTGGCTGCCGCCAGCAGATCGACGATGCCTTGCGAAGGCAGGCCCGCCGCCGCCAGGTCGATGTTCGTTGCCGCCTCGAGCTCGACCCGGGCCAGGCCGATCAGGCCGCGCAGCGTCATGTATGCGAAGATTCCCATGACCAGGGCGACGACCAGCGATTTGAGATTGCCGGCCCCCAGCCGTACCAGGGTGCGGTTGCCGCAGCCGCCGGCCAGGGTCATACCGAAGCCGAACATCACCCCCCCCAGGATGGCACTCAGCCAGCCCAGGTTGGGCATCAGGTAGATCGATCTGCCCAGGTCGACAAGGCCGGCGCCGTGCAGTGCCTGGCTGGCCACCATGGCCGTGGCGATGGCCAGCAGCCAGGCCCGCAAGCGGCTGTGGCTACCCATCAAAACGGAGTCCGAGATCGCCCCCATGGTGCAGAAGTTGGTGCGCTGCACGGTGGCGCCCAGGATCATGCCAAGCGCCAGGCCCCAGGCCGCCACGATGGTGGTGACGGGAATCTCGTCCATGCTGGCCCTCCCCCCGCGGCGGATCTAGTTCGCACATGGCGATCCGCTGATGAACTTATAGGGAGGGCGGCGCCGATGACAAGGTAGCGCAGTGTTGTTGCCGGAAATGCGCGGGGAGGGCATTTGAGAACTGGGCCGAAGGCGCAATACTGTTGCTCGCGATGTCGTGACTATCCCTCAATATTCTATTTTGCTAATATTATTGTCGGACCCACATGCCATGACGCGGTCGGCACCGACGGTGCCGGCCTCACTCGCACACCGGGGAGGAGAACGAAACGATGACCGACACGACCTTGGAAAATGCCAAGAGCATGTCCCTGATCGTCACCAAGGGCAGCCTGGATTGGGCCTATCCGCCCTTCATTCTGGCCACCACGGCGGCCGCCATGGGGCTCAACGTCTCGATGTTCTTCACCTTCTACGGCCTCACTCTGCTCAAGAAAAAGCTTGAGCTGGGGGTTACGGCACTAGGCAATCCGGGTATGAAAATGCCCATGGCCGGCATGCACATAGGCATGCCGAACGTCATGGGAATGATTCCCGGTGTCGATGCTGCGGCCACGGGCATGATGAAGAATCTGATCAAAAAGAAAGGCGTCGCCTCGATCGAGGATCTGCGCGAAGCGGCCATCGAATCCGATGTCAAAATGATCGCCTGCCAGATGACCATGGACCTCTTCGAATACGATCTCGACGACCTCATCGAGGGGCCCGAATTGGGCGGCGCGGCAACCTACATTGAAGTGGCTACCCAGTCCGACATTAATCTATTTACCTGATTGCTTTTGATCCTGGCCACCCGCTCGGGTTCAACAAAAACCGAGCGGGTGGCCAGTTGATTCCTATGCTTCAGACCTTGCGGAACACCGCTCCGGCCAGCCAGCCGGCGGCCAGGGCGATGAGGACGGCAGCTAGACCGTAGGTCGCTGGTTGGCGGTGGGCGAAATCGAAAACGGCGCGTTCGACGCCGGTCTTGCGCACAAAAAGCGGCGTAATCAGAGCGCTGACGATGTGGCCGTCGCGGACGACGTAGATTTCTGCCGTATAGGACCCCACCGGCGTTTTGGCGGGAAACTGCACCTTGGTCCGGAACAGGCGGTTGCCGAGGAAGGCGACCTTGCCGCTTTCCTCGCGGAAGAGCCCCTGCTTCTGGTGGTCACGGATCAGGGCCTCGCGAAATGGCATCGCTTCGAGGGTGTCGATGTCCTCGGCCTCGAGGATCAGGTTTTCGACGCCGATTTGCTGGCGGGCGAGCACGCTGGCCGAGGCTATGTCGGCCAAGATGCGGTTGGCATGAACGGCGTAGTAGCCGGGAACCTCCACGAAGGCGGCAGAATCGCGATTGATCCAGATGCCGCCGATGCGCCGCTTCTGACGCACCATCACACGCTGGGGCGGTCCGCGCACCACGACGATGACGTCGCCGCCCTCTTCGCGGGCGCCAAACAGCAAAAGCTCGGCCCCGGCATAGCTGGAAGTAATGGCGATCAGGTGCGACGAGAGATCGGCCACCAGGTCCTGCGCCGCCGCCGGTCGTAGCGCCAGCGTCAGCAGCAGGGACAGCAAGCTCAGCCGGGCCAACATCACTCTCTCCCGCCGAGCGGCAACACGGTGTAGAGATCGTCGGGCGTGACGATCAGGTCGAAGGCCAGCTTGGCGCACACCGCCAGCACCAACAACGCCAGCAGGCCGCGCAACTGCTCGCCGCGCAACAACGCGCCCACCCGCGTTCCCACCTGGGCCCCGACCACGGCGCCGGCCAGCAGCAGCATGGCCAGCATCACGTCCACGGTCTGGTTGTTGATCGAGTGCAGCAGCGTCACGTTGGCCGTGACGAAGATGATCTGGAAGAGCGAGGTGCCGACCACCACCGAGGTCGGCATGCCGATCAGATAAATCATCGCCGGCACCATGATGAAGCCGCCACCGACGCCCATGATGGCGGCCAGCAGGCCGACCACGACGCCGACCAGCAGCGGCATGATGATGCTGATATAGAGGCGCGATTTGTGAAAGCGCATCTTGAAGGGCAGNCCGTGCATCCANTNNTGCTGATGGGCCTTGCCCCGCCTGCCGCCACTGCGCTGCCGCAGCAGGGTGCGGGTGCTCTCGACGGCCATCAGCGCGCCGATGGTGCCGAGGAAAACGACGAAGGCCAGCGAGATGACCAGATCGATCTGGCCCAACTGGCGCAAGGCCTTGAAAATAAAGGCACCCGCTGTCGAGCCCACGGCGCCGCCAACCAGCAAGACCATGCCCATCTTGAGGTCGACGTTGCCCCGCCGCCAGTGCGCCAGCGCACCCGAGACCGAGGCGGCGACGATCTGGTTGGCCTCGGTGCCCACCGCTACCGCCGGCGGCACACCGATGAAGATCAGCAACGGCGTCATGAGAAAACCGCCGCCGACACCGAACATGCCGGAAAGAAAGCCCACTCCCGCACCCATGCCCAGCAGCAGGAAAATGCTGACGGACATTTCGGCAATGGGAAGGTAGATCTGCATCCTAGCTGTCTATTGCGGTACTAACGCTGCCAACGTCTCTGTCGGACCGAACGCGGCGTCCGGACGGGTGGCCTCTCGCGCCGACCGCCATCACGCATGCGCACGAAAGATTTTCGTGTGGCGGCGTCCCCGTCTCGGATCCCCACCGCTCGGCCGCCGCCAGCCGGGAAGCAGGTTGCAGGATGTCTACTCGGCGGCGATGCCGGGGTCAAGCGGGCCGTCTTCGTCGCTCTCGACTCCGGTCTCGCAAAACAGGCCATAGAGAGTTTCGATGACTGCCGTCGCCTCGTTGCCGACCAGCGAATAGTGGATGGTCTGGGCCTGGCGGCGGGTGGTCACCAGATTGTCGTTGCGCAGCCGGGCCAGGTGTTGGGACATGGCCGATTGGCTGAGGCCGATCAGGGCTTCGAGCTCGCTGACGCTTTTTTCGCCATCCGCGAGTTGACAGAGAATCAGCAGGCGGTGTTCGTTGCTCAACGCCTTCAGCAAGCGGCTGGCGCGCCGGGCATTTTCCTGCATGTCGTCGATCTGCATGGCTCTAGTTTTGATAAATCGAGCGCTCAAGTCAATCGGCCGTTGTTCCGGCCGGGCGCCGATTTAGTGATTTTTTGGCAATTTTCTTTGCGCTCTAGCGCCGGTTATTTTTTCGCTGNGAATATTCCCGAAGCCTTGTAGTCGGTCCCGCTGAGTTGGAAGTGGCCGCCCATCTCGGCAGCATCGTCACTGCTGCTCTTCATGAACGAGCCCTTGAAAGAGCCCGAATTGCTGTCGCCGCTGATCGAGCCGGAGAAGGTGTTGAGGGACAGCGTGCTGGCCGCCAGGGTGGCGCCGCCCAGGGTGTAGTCGCTGCCGTCGAAGCTGTCCAGATGACCGGTCGAACTTGAGGGGCTCGAGAAGTTCATCGTGTAGCTCCACTCGCCGACCGCCTGGTAGACGTTGGGCGAGCTCGAGCCGGCGATCACCGTACCGATGGCATGCCCGGTGTAGGTGGCACTGCCCGTAAGCGCCGAGATGGCCGAATGCGTCGCCATCTCGCCGGCCACCCAGTTGCCCAGGTGGACCATTCTCGAGCTGCTGTCCGAGAGGTCGAAGAAGCCACCCCAGAAACCCCAGACCAGATACTGGCAACCACAGAAAGAAACGCCCGAGGGCAGGAAACCGTTGCCCGAAAGCTGGCTTTCGTCGGCCGTGACGATGAAAAATTCCTCGTTCGATACGGTTTGGGCAACGCTGCTCACGGTGAAATCGACGGCTTGCGTCGAGGTGCCCGTCTCCAGCCCACCGCCGAAGTTGAAGTCGTCGATGAAGGCACTTTCGCCTGATGACGTGGTGGTGTCGTCCGGGAAGGCCGAGACGTCATGGTCGCCGAAGTCCAACTTCAGGCTGTTGAAGGTGGAACCGAAAGCATCGATCACATCGATCGAGGCCTGCATTTTGTTGGTCTCGATGCTGGTGTGGATGTCGACGTCGTCGGGGTCCGAGTTCAGGTTGCGAAAGGCGACAGTGGAAGCCAGGGTGCCGGGCGAACTCTCCTTCTGTAGGGCGCCGCCGGTATAGCCGTGCAGGTCCCGGCTGCTGCGCCGGCTCAGCGTGTCGCTGGCCGGCAGGGCCACGGCGTTGGGGTAATAAGTCGTTTCGGTGATGCCGATAGCGGCATCTTCCACCAAGCCGCGGCTGAGGATGCTGTCGCTGGTGTCCACATCTGCCGCCTCGACAACGAAATAGTCGGGACTGGAGGATCCGAAAAAGTCGTTGCCGGAACCGTCGTCGGCCGAGGACACCTCGCCATTGGTGTGGATGGGTATCGCGCTGGTACCCAGTCGGGACATCGCCCCCATGCCGCCACCCAGGAAAGGACGGCTAGATGAATCGACTTGCACCTCGCCACCGGCCACGACGATCACCGATTTCTGGCTGGTGCCCTGGCCGCTGATCAGCATGGTGCGGTGGCCCCAGGTGCGCTGGGCGGTGCCGGAGATGGCTGTCGTGCCCGAGGCCCCGGTGCCCCAGACGATGGCCGTGTCGGCCGTACCTTCGCTGTCGGCCGGGGTCAGGCTGCCGCTGAGCGTGGAAGTGGCAAGGGCAAACTTGGAATCGAGCACGAAATCGTCCTGCAGCGCATAGAAGCTGGCACCGCTGGGCAGGCTGCCGGTGAAGGGTTGGCCGGCCCACACCAGGACCTTGTGGTTGTCGCTCTGGTCGGTCAGCTCATAGAAGATGAAATGCTCGTCGGAGGTGAGGAAGCCGGTGCCGCTGAGGGTGCCCGTGCCGAAGGGGTTGGCGCTGGCGCTAGCCGTGAATTCGCTGCCAGAGGTGTCGACATTGGCGCTGAAGTTGTTGCCACCGAAGCTGCCACTGAAAACGCCGCCCGAGATGGTGCCGTCGACCGAGGTCACATTCAGCGTCGAGGAGGTGTCGTCAGTGCCGCTGGTGGTCGGGCTGGTGGCGTGTTTGGCCCGGCCCTTGAAGGTGCCCGAAACGGTGACTGTGGTTTCCGGTGAACCGCTGCCGCCGGAAGTGTTCTGCGTGCCTTCCTCCTTGTCGGCGGTTTCTTCGACCTCGCCTGTGTCGACGGCGCCGGTATCTTCGCTGGCACCGCCGCTGCCGGTGGCCAGGGCCGGCGCCACGTCGTCGGGGTCGTTGCTGGAGCCCACCGCGGCCAGACCCGACTGGGCCACGTCGGAATCCTGAGGCGCTTCTTCACCCGCCGCGGCGGCGCTATCGGAGCTCCCCTCGAGGCCGTCGAGCGAGCCCTGAATTTGGGCGTCGGTGGCAGGGGTCGGATCGCTTGGCGGTCCGCCCTGGGCCGTGGTCTGAATGGTGAAGCCGGCCCGTGTTGCCGCCTTGGTGACACCGCCGGCCGCCACCGTCATGGCATCGCCGAACAGGAAAATAGCATTCGTGGCGCCGCTGGCGGCGACATCGACGACGGCAATGCCGCCGCGAATGCCGATGGTCGCCGTCGGCGTCTTCAGTTGCACCGGTGTTTGCTTGCTGATGCGGCCACCGACCAGGCGAAACAGTCCCTTGGTGGCACGCAGCACGATCTTGCCGGTCTTTTCCGTCGGGTCATAGACGAACTCGTCCAGCACCACGTCGGAATTCGGGCCGATGGTCAGGGCGGATTGGTCGCGGAAAAGCATCTGCGTCTGGCCGGCCTCGGTGGTGACGATGCGCTCGTTGGTGAAGACGTTGATGCCGACGTTCAGGAGCCGCGTTTGCTGCGCCGGCGGGGTGCCGGTGGCCTGCGGGTTGACGGCGGCGGCAACGCCGATCTCCAGGTTCTGCGCCCAGGCTGTGGTTGTTGCCAAAGTTGTCAGCGCCACCGCCCCGGCCAGGAAAGCGATTGCCATTTGTCGCCTCGTCATATCCGCTCTCCTCTAGAACCGCCAGGACGCGCCCAGCGAGACGATCCTGTTGTCGTAATCGTAGTTGGGCAGTTTGGAAGTCACCCAGACGCGCGAAAGATTGAGCAGTAGCGACCAATCCTTGGCCAACGGAGCGGCCGAGAGCAAACTGGCCCGCCATTCGTGGTCATAACGGGTGACGTTGGGGTCGACCGCCGGGTTGGGGCCGTAATAGCGCGTCAATACCCGGCTGCCCGACAACGACATGGTCCAGGGCGCCGCGCGCACCGGCCAAAGCAGCTTGGGCATTTTGAAATTCTCGCGGTAGCCCAGCGTCACATTGAACTCGCGGTTGGCGTTGTAGGAAAAGTCGGACGAGGTCGCGGCGGCCGAGCCCGAGAGGTCGAAGGCGATGTCCCGTGTCAAGGCAAAGCTCGAGCCCAGCTTGAGGCGGTCCTCGCTGCCGTCCTGGAAGGTGGCGGTGGGACGCCGGCCCGAGTTGCGGAACCATTTGTTGCGGTGCTCGAAGTTGAGGTCGCTCTGCAGGCGCGGGCCGAAAACCTTGACCAGGTCGAGGCCAAGGCCGGCGGCCGACATGTAACGTGCGTCCTCGAGCCCGACGTATGTGGCCAGCAGGTATGGCCGGTAGTTGGTGTTAGCCAGCCAGCTTTCGGGAATTTTGCCCAACGGGCCGGAGTTGAAATCGACGAAGACCAGATCGAGCTGGCCCTGTGTCTGTTGCTGCGAGACGTAGCCAGTGGCGTTGCTCTCCAGCATCATGCCGCTCTGGCTCTGGTAGTCGTAGGTGTGGCGCAACTGTCCCGAGAGGAAGGCGTTGTTGTCGACCTTGGCGGTATTGAGATTGTTCAATGTTGCGTCGACGCCGTTGGCTCGTACCGCCGAGGAAGCGGGACCGGCGTTGGCGTTGCTCTGGCGGCGCGCACCGCCGTAGATGGATCCCTTGAACCCCCATTTCCCAGATGAACTCGTTAATCGATGCCCTGAGATGGAGATTATGCTATAAGAATCAATATGTTGAGGAGTTGATGGAGTGGTTGG
>NZDS01000025.1 GCA_002690215.1 Rhodospirillaceae bacterium
GGGAAGAATGTGGCGGTTGCTGACGATTCCCTCCCCCCTTTGTGGGGGAGGGTGGCGGGGCCGTTGGGATACATGCGGTACTACTCCCTCCGCAACACGTGGATTGTCGAGGCCCTCACGTCGGTGTCCTTGCCGCCGCCCATGATCTGGGCCAGGCCGACACGGGCGCCTTCGACCTGGCGCTTGCCGGCCGTGCCGCGCAGCTGCTCGACGATCTCGACGATCTGGGCCACGCCGGATGCACCCACGGGGTGCCCTTTTGAAAGTAAGCCGCCGGAGGGGTTGACCGGGGTGGCGCCGTTCAGTGCGGTGGTGCCGTCGGAAATCAGGCGGCTGCCCTCTCCTTTGGGGCAGAGGCCCAATCCTTCGTAGTGCACGATTTCGGAAATCGTGAAGGCGTCGTGCACCTCGATCAGGTCCATGTCCTGGGGGCCCAGGCCGGCTTGCTCGTAGGCCAAAGTGGCGCAGCGTTCCTCGGCCACCCAGCCGGTGATGTCGCGGCCCGCGTCATAGGTTCCGGTGGTCAGCACCGAGGCAGCAACCCGCACGGCGGGTCGCACGGCGGGCGTTGACAAAGATTTCGCGGTCGCCGCATCGCAAATAACCAGAGCCGCGGCCCCGTCGCTGTTGGGGCAACAGGAATAGAGCGTGATGGGATCGGCGATCATGGGTGAAGCCAGCACTTCCTCGACGGTCAGCGGCTTTTGGAACTGGGCGTAAGGGTTGAGGGTGCCGTTGAAGTGGTTCTTGACCGAAACCTGGGCCAGTTGCTCCACCGTGGTGCCGTATTGCTCCATGTGCTTCTGGGCAATCAGGGCAAAAAAACCGGGGAAGATGTCGCCGAGCTGGGTCTCCAGCTCCGCCATGCCGATCTTCAAGGGCGTGCCCTTGGGCATGACGCTTTTTTCCACACCGGCCACGATCACGGCGTCGTGGAAACCCGCGGTTACGGCCTGCCAGCCCAGGTGCAAAGCCGTCGAGCCCGAGGCGCAGGCGTTTTCCGTGTTGATCACGGGAATGCCGGCCAGGCCGACCTCCCAGAAGACGTTCTGGCCCACCGTGGTTTCGCCCTGCAGCGCCGGTGCCAGGGCGTTGCCGCAATAGCCGGCGGTGATGGCGGCGCGCTCGATACCGCAATCGTCCAAGGCGGCGCGGCAGGCCTCGCGGCCGAGATCGCGCAGACTGCGCTCGGGGTGCTTGCCGAAAACGGTCGAGCCGATGCCGGCGATGAAGACGTCTCTCATTTTTCTTTTCCTTGCGGCCTACGGGACAGGACGGAACTTGTGGCCGATCACGGACTGGCCTTCGCGGTTGGATGTGACTTCCTCCAGCACCAGTTCGACCTCGAGGCCGGGGCTGAAGGTGTCTGCCTCGGCGCCGGTGAAAAGCGCGAAGACACGCGGGCCCTCGGGCTCGAGATCCACGTAGCCGTAGGCATAGGGGGGCTTCAAACCGGCCGGCGAGGGCACGCGTACGACGGTGCTGGCGTAGACCGTGCCGCGGCCCGAGCTGGTGGATTCCTCGAGTTTGTCGGGGCCGCAGACCGGGCACTCGGCGCGGCGCGGGAAGAAGCGCCGGCCGCAGACCGTGCAGTGGCTGACCAGCAGGGCAGGGGATTCGTTCCCGGCCGACGGATAGGTGAACAGATCCGGGCGCAGTGCTACGGCTTCGGCGTTGGTGTCAGTGTCGGGCATGCTCAAAACCCCTCCATGCCGCCGCTGACGTGGATGACCTGGCGGGTGACGTACTTAGCTTCGTCGGAAACGAAGAAAAGAATTGCATTGGCGATGTCGACGATCTCGCCCATGCGGCGCATCGGCGTCATGCGCACCAGGCGTTCGCGGGTGGCATCGTCCAGCGTCTGGGCCTTGGGCGTGTCGATCAGGCCCGGCGCCACGCAGTTGACGGAGATGCCGTAGCGGGCGAACTCCAGGCCGCTGGCCTGGGTCAGGCCGACGATGCCGGATTTTGCCGAGACGTAGTTGGCCTGGCCGATGTTGCCCTTGTAGGCCAGCGAGCTGAGATTGACGATGCGCCCGCCGGATTGCTCGATCATATGGGGCGCCACGGCCCGGGTGCAGAGAAAGCTGCCCTTGAGGTTGAGATCGAGCACCCAGTCCCAGGCCTCTTCCGACATCTTGGCGATCAGGGAATCGCGGATGTCGCCGGCGTTGTTGACCAAAATATCGACCCGGCCCCAGGATTCCATGACCTGGTCCACCATTTCCCCGACGGCCTCGGCCGAGGTGATGTCGGCGGCGTTGGCCAGGGCCTCGCCGCCGGCCTTCTCGACCAGGGCCACGGTTTCCTCGGCGCGTTCGAGCTTGATGTCGTTGACCAGCACGCGGGCGCCTTCCTCGGCCAGGCGCAAGGCCGTGCCCCGCCCCAGGTCGCCGCCCGCTCCGGTAATGATTGCGTTTTTTCCTTGTAATCTCATGTCACCTCTCTGGTGTTAAATTCTTTTGTCGCGCCCGGCCCAGTGGGGCTCGCGCAGTACGTTCTTGGTCACTTTGCCCATGGCGTTCTTGGGTAATTCGGCATGGAATTCGACCTGCTTCGGTTTCTTGTAGCCGGCCAGTTTGTCGGCACAGTGGCCGATAATGTCTTCGGTCGTGGCGTCGGCTCCGTCTTTGAGCGCAACGGCGGCACAGACCGCTTCGCCATAGACCTCATCCGGCGCACCGAACACCGCCACCTCGCGCACCGCCGGGTGGGCGGCGATGATGTCCTCGATCTCTTTGGGATAAATGTTCTCGGCGCCGCTGATGATCATGTCGCGCAGGCGGTCGACGACGGTGAAGTAGCCGCCTTCCTCGAGCCGCGCCAGATCGCCGGTGTGAACCCAGCCGTCGACCACGGTTGCCGCCGTGGCCTCGGGCTGGTTGAAATATTCGATCATGCCTTGGTTGGCGGTCGAGCAAACTATCTCGCCGACTTCGCCGACGCCGACGTCGTTGCCCGCTTCGTCAACGAAACGCAGCTCGATGTTAAAGACCTCGCGGCCGGTGAACGCCGCCCGAGTTTCGTGATCCTCTGGGCGCAGCACCGAATTCATGCCGGTCTCGGTTTGGCCGTACCACTGATACAGGCCGGCGCCAAAAACCGCCTTCGAGGCCTCCAACACTGTCGGGCTGATGGGAGAGGAGCCGTACCAGATCTTGGCAAGCGCCGAGAGATCGTGCCGCGCCACATCCGGCAAATTGGCCAGCATGGCCAGCATGGTCGGCACCCACATTGTCGCCGTCACCCGGTGGGCGGCTGTCAGCGTCAGTATTTCGCCCGGATCGAAGCCGCCCGCCGTCAGGATGACCGTGCCGCCCATCATCAAGGTGGGCATGACCAGGGCGTGCAGGCCGGCCTGATGAAAGAGAGGCAGGCAGACCAGCGTCACGTCGCCGGGTTCGAGATCCCCCTCGACGATCAAGGCCTGATAGGTCGCGAGATAGGAGAGATGGGGATAGAGCACACCCTTGGGCGTGCCGGTGGTGCCGCTGGTATAGACCAGCGCCGCCGGGCCTCGCGCGTCGACCAGCCTCTCGGGCATTTGGTCCGCTCCGCCGCCCAGCAGGTCGTCGTAGCCGATCCAATCGCTGGTCGTTGCGCCGGACAACGAGATCAGCCTTGGCGGCGCGGAAAATCTTCCTTTCGCGGCGGTGATCAAGTCGGTGAATTGGGGCCCAAAAATCAATACCCGAGGTTTGGCGTCGTTGATGACGTAGACCAGTTCTTCGCTCTGGTAGCGAAAATTGATGGGTAGCAACACGGCGCCGCACTTGGCGACCGCGGCGGCGACAATCACGTAATCCAGGCAGTTGAGAGCGAACAGAGCCACGTGATCACCAGGCCAGACGCCTGTCGCGATCAATCCTTGCGCCAGGCGGTTGGACTGCTCGTCGAGGCGGCGGTAGCTTAGCTGATCCTCGCCCAGAATAACGGCGGCGCGCTCGCCGTAGCGTTTCGCCCCCAAACGGATAATGTCGCCCAATACCTGCATCAACGCCTTCCCCGCACCTCAGGCCGCCAAAAAGTTAGAGATAAGGTCGAATTCACCGGGCGTCGTCAGCCAAGGAGCATGACCAATGTCCTCGAACAGGTGGATCCGGGGCCGCGGGCCGCGCCGTTCCATTTCGGCGGCGGTCTCAGCAGACAGGATGATCGATTTGCCACCCCGCAAAAGCAAAGTCTTGGCCGTTACGGCGTCATAATAATCCCACAAATGGAAGTCTTCGGGATGATCGGTCATCTGTGTCATGACCCGGGGATCGTTATGGATCGTGATGCGGCCATCGTCGGCTCGGCGGCCAAAGCGCAAGGCGACGCTCAGCCATTCCGGATCGCTGAATTTGACGTTGGAGAGCTGGGTGTAGACTTCGCGGAAATAGTCCGCCAGCTCCTGCACTGTCGAAAAGAAAGGGGCTTCTTCGCGCGCGTTGGCAACGGTCTGAATTGTCGCCAGCGGAATTTCCGGTCCGATGTCGTCGAGCACCAGATGACTGATCCTGTCCTTCAGCACACCACCGGCCAGAATCATACCCAACGACCCCCCCATGGAAGAGCCGATCCAGCGGATCTTGTCGAGCCCGAGGCGATCTACCAGTTCCTGGGCGATAGCGCTGTAAACCTTGAAACGATATTCACTTTCCGGGTGCTCGGGCCACTGCGACAAACCGCGTCCGATAGTATCGGGACAGATGATCCGGTAGCGGTCCGACAGGGTTCGGGCCAAGGGATCGAAAAAACGCCCGTTATGGGTCAGACCATGCCACATGACGATCGGTTGCGTGGCTTCGCCACCCCATTCGGTGAAATGAATTTCATAACCCGCGCAGGTCGCAAAATTTGAAGTCATCTCGGTCATAAATCGTTCATTTCCGATCGCTTGAAATAATTTCAATATCCGCTTTCAGGCCGCCAGATAAACGCGTTTGATTTCGTCCATGTCGCCGATTTCCTTGGCCGAACCCGAGAGCACAATCTGGCCCAGTTCAAGAACGTTGACCCGGCTTGCCACTTTGAGCGCCATGCGGGCGTTCTGCTCCACCAGTAGAACGGCTATGCCGCGCTCGGCGAGCTCCGAGATTACGTTGAAGATCTCACGCACGATGACCGGCGCCAGGCCGATCGAGGGTTCGTCCAGCAACATCACGCGGGGTTCAGCCATCAACGCCCGGCCGATGGCCAGCATCTGCTGTTCACCGCCGCTGAGCGTGTGGGCAAGTTGATTTTGGCGTTCTTCGAGCCGTGGAAAGAGTTCGAAGACATGACCAAGGTCCCTTTGAACCGCCGCCCGGCCGCCGCCGGTCAGACGCAGGTAGGCGCCCAGCCGCAAGTTGTCGATCACCGACATGGGCCCAAATAACCTTCGGCCCTCGGGCACCACCGCCAAACCCCGGCGGGCGACCAAAGACGATTTGAGGCCCGTGATCGGCTTTCCGGCCACTAGAATTTCACCGGAACGGCTCGGGATCATGCCGGTGATGGCCTTGATCAGCGTCGTTTTGCCGGCGCCGTTGGAGCCGATCAGGCTGACGACCTCGCCTTCACCAACTTCCAGCGAGACACCTCGGAGCGCAACGATTTTGCCGTAAGCGGCAACCAGGTCACGAACTTCAAGCATCGTCATCATCCCGTCCCAGATAGGCCTCGATCACGGCTTCCGAACGCTGCACATGATCGGGCGTTCCCTCCTCGATGAGTTGGCCGAAGTTGAGCACCACGATTTCGTCGCACAGAGACATGATGAAGCGCATGTGGTGCTCGATGACCAGGATGGTCACGCCGCGATCGCGGATGCTCAACACCAGAGTACGGAATTCCTCGGTCTCGCCGTCGTTGAGGCCGGCGGTGGGTTCGTCCAGGAGCAACAGCTTGGGCTCGCTGGCCAATGCCCGCGCCACTTCGAGGTAGCGCTGCTGGCCCAACGGTAGTTCGCCGGCCAGGCGGTGGCCTTCGCCGGCCAACCCCACCAAATCGAGATATTCAAGCGCCCGGGCCCGCAGGTCGCGTTCCTCGCGCCGGGCCCAGGGCAGCCGCAGGCCGCAGGCCAGAAACTCGGCCCGGCCGTGGGCGTGACGGCCCAACATGACGTTTTCCAGGATGGTCAGGCTTTTGAACAGGCGGGGATGTTGAAAAGTGCGCGAAATCCCCAGCGCGGCCCGCTTTTCGGCGGCCAGTTTGGTGATTTCCCTGCCCTGAAAGGCGATGCGCCCGGCATTGGGGGGGAAGACGCCGGTGACGGTGTTGAACAGCGTCGTCTTGCCGGCTCCATTGGGTCCGATGATGCCCATCGTAGTGCCCTCGGCCAGCTCGAAGCTGACCCCCGACAACGCCGTCAGACCAGCGAAGGTTTTGCTTAACCCCTGCAGCTCAAGCAACATCTAGCCAGCCTCGCCAATGCGGCGGTTCGTGGCCGCCCGCCACAGCTTAAGCGCCAGGTCGCGAAACCCGAGCAACAGCCCGTTGGGGAAAAAGAGCATGATAACCACCAGCGCCAAACCGTAGACGGCGCGCTTGTAGTCCGCGAAAACGACCAGGTATTCGTTGAGATAGGTCAGCGCCATCACCCCCAGCATGGCGCCCCAGATCATGGTGAAGCCGCCGAACGCCAGCACCAGAATAATGTCGATGGCGAAGATCACCGAGGCCGCGGTGGGCGATATGAACGTCATGAAGTGGGCGAACAGGCTTCCCGACAGCGAGGCATAAACCGAGGAGATGATGAACAGTTTGACCTTGTAGCCTTTGATATCGACGGCGAACAGCCGGGCAATATCCTCACCTTCCTTGATCGCGCGAAAGGCCCGGCCAAGGCGCGAATCCACCAGATTGAGGGCGAAGAGCAGCAGCATCAGCATCAGGGGCCAGACGACGTAATAAAAGCGCCAATCGTCGTCGATCTCAAAATCGCCGAACGACAGCGGCGGGATTGAACCCAGCCCCTGCAATCCGCCGGTGATCGACGGCAGCTCCTTGATCAACACGCCGATGATGATTGTGAAGCTGAGCGTCGCAATAGCCAGGTAGTGTCCCCTGAGGCGCAGCACCACGGAGCCGATACCCCAGGCGATGGCGGCGCTGACGAGTTGTGCGCCGGCCACCGCAAACCAGGGATGCCAACCCCAACGCAGGCTGAAAATGGCCGAGGCATAGGCGCCGATGGCGAAGAAGGCGGAATGCGAGATCGAGAGCTGTCCGCCGTAACCGACAAGCAGGCAAAGACCCACGGCCACCATGGCGTAGAGCGCAACGAAATTGAGGATATTGAGATAGAAGCCGTCACCCAAAAGCAGCGGGAGCAGCAGCATCACGATGGCCACGACAGGCCAGGCCAACCGGTTCCAGTCACGCCGCGCGAGGAGCGTATGCAGCATCAACCGAGCCTTCCCGTCAGGGCCGAAACGTCGGTTGCGCTCTCGATCTCCATGACGTTTGTGATCAGTTCTTCAATATCGTTATCTGCTGGACGCCGGGCGGCAAAATCGGCGCACTTGCGAAGCTTATGACCGCAATCCTCGAAGCTCAGCGGGTTGACCGGGTTTCCGAGAGGGAACTCGGTTTCTAGGGTCACCGGCGCTTGCCCGTCGGCCTCGATCACCAGGCGCGTGCGGCCGAGCACGTTTTCGGTGCTCATGCCCTCATCGGCGATCACGTCGATACGGCGCGAAAGATTGCGGATGGCCTCATCAGAGATCACTTCGGGCGTCAGCTCTTTAAGGAAGAAATCACCCCGGGTAAGAGCGGCGGCCATGTTGAAGGGCAGCGAAAATTGGGCCGCGGTGGGCGAGTATGGATCCGCCATGTCGTCAATGTGAGCGCCGACCAGGCCGTGGATGCCGGAGTTAACCGTAACTTTGATGCGCTCTATTGGGCCGTCGCCGTGTTCGGCGCGGTACTGCTGGATGAGTTGCAGCGCCGGGTGGCAGCAGCGGCAGGCCGAATAAGGTTTGACGGAGAGCTCCTCACCGAGAAAATATTCGCCCAGCCGGTCACTGATGGGCGCGACGATGGGGTCGGGTTCGAAGGCGTTGAAGAAGCCCATGCGGCCAAACAGAAAATCCTCACAGCCCGTGCTGCCACGCTCTGCCAGCAGGGCCGCGATCAAGGCCGCCTTGGCGACGTTGCCCTGCTGCAGCGGCAGCGAAAAGGCGCCGTCGAGGGCCGATTGGCCTTCTCCCTGAGCCGAGGCATAGGCGATACCCAGAGCATTTTGGGTTTGATCGACATCCAGGCCCAGCGCCCTGGCTGCGGCCGCGGCTGGTCCGAAGATTTTGAACAAATTGTAACGCCCCGAAACCATGGCGTTGACGCGGGTCGCCCTGCCCAAGCGTATGATCAGGTCCTGGGCGATGGCTAGCGCCGTGATGAATTCGCGGCCCGACAAGCCGCCCCGCGACTCGGCCAGCGCCAGCAGCAAAGGTACGGCGGAGGCTGAAGGGTGAACCGGTACATCGTCGACGCAATCGTCGATCTCCAGCACCCGCGCCATGACGGCATTGCACCAGGCGGCCAGCGGAGCCGGAAGTCGTAAATCCTGGCCCACGACACGAGCCTCGGGCGTACCGCCCCATGCTGTCGCCAGGTCGATCACGGCGGCAACACTTGGCACGCCGGTACCGGCCAGCACGGCGCCAATGGTGTCGAGGGAGGCTCGTTTGGCATTGGCGACCGCGTGTTCGCTCAAATCCTCGTAGCTCACGTTTACTACGTATTCGGCCAGACGCCGCGACAGTCCCTGGCCTTCAGTCACCCAACACCTCCTCTTCATCAAATCCCTCAACTCGCCGCGCACCCATGATGCCGCGTGGCATGAACAGGAGGACGTTGATGATGACGATGAAGGTGATGAGTTCTTTGACGGCGTTGGAGAAATAGGTGGCGGCCAGAGATTCGAGCAAGGCGAACAGCAACCCGCCGATAACCGCGCCGACGATGTTGCCCATGCCGCCCAACATGGCGGCGGAAAATCCTTTGATGGCCAGCATCATGCCGCCGGCGTAATCGATCATTGTGAGCGGCGTCATGATGATGCCGGCGACACAGCCCAGCGCGGCGCTCATGACGAACGACAGCCGAACCATGTTGAGAGCACCGATGCCCAGCAATTCGGCCGCCCGCCGGTCGACGGCGCAGGCCTTCATGGCTTTGCCGTAAATGGAAAACTGGAAGAAGGCGGTCAGGCCCCCGACCACGATTATCGCGATACCGACGATCCAGAGCGACTGGGGTGCGATGGCGGCGCCGAGGAAAGGGATGGGATCATCGCCTGAGAAGGGCTGAAAGCGGTGGATGTCGGCGTCCCAGATATGCTGGGCAGTGCCCGAGATAAAGAGCGAGGCGCCGATGGTGATGATCAGCACGGATATCAGCGAGGTGTTGGAGCCGGGCCGGAACGAAACCCGCATCAGGGCCAGACCCACCAGCATGGTCAAAGCCAGGGTGGCAGGAATTGCGGCGTAAATCGGCCAGTTGAGATCGCCATAAAGGCTGACCATGATCATGCCGCCCAGCATGACGAACTCGCCCTGGGCGAAATTGATGATGTTGGTGGCGTTGTAGACCAGCGCCACTCCAACGGCGACGAGGGCGTACATCGCCCCTACGGAGAGGGTGGCGATCAATGCCTGAATTAAATCGGTCAGCATGCCGCCGCCCTCGTCCGCACAGGGAGCCGTTTATTTCAACAGGTTCCAGGCTCCGCCCTTGGCCTGGTACATCACCAGCGTATCTTTGCTCAGGCCGCCGTGATCGCTGGCCGAGTAGTTGAAGATGCCGCTGATGCCGACGTAGTTTTGGGTCTGTTCGATGGCGGCGCGCAGTTTGGCTTTGTCGGGGCCGCTTTTCTTCATGGCCGCGATGAGGATGTTGAAGGCATCGAAGGCGGCGGCGCCGAACTGGTTGGCGTCCTTGCCGAATTTCGCCTTGTAGGCCTTGCGGTAACCCTGGATTACCGACTTCTGGGGATCGCTGTCGGGCAGGGTCTCGGAGCCGTAGAACTTGGCCGAGGCGGTGATTGTACCGTCGGAGTTCTTGCCGGTGGCCTTGAGGTAGCCTTTGCTGAGGCTGCCGTGGCTATGATAGAGCGGCAATTTGAGACCGACCTGACGGTAGTTCATGGTCATGGTGACCGGCGCGCGCCGGCCCGACCAGTTGACCACAGCCTGTGCGTCGGTCTTCTTGATGCGGTTGAGCATCGGCGTGATATCGGTGTCATCCATGGTGAAGCGGTCGTCGAACACCACCTTGACGCCGTAGTTGGGGCTTTGCTTGATAAATTGGTCGTGGCCGCCTGAACCGAAGCCGTCCGAGGTGGAGACCAGAGCGATCTTGGAAATGCCATTGGCCTTCATGTGCTGCAGCAGCTTATCCACCACAACACCGTCGCCGGCCGGGGTTTTGAAGACGTACTTGCGCACCGGCGTGACGATCTGGTCGGTCGAGGCCGGGATGATCGTCGGCACGCCGGCCTTTTCGACGATGGGGATGATGGGCAGCGCCACCCAGCTTGCCGAGATGCCCAGGATCGCCGTCACCTTGTCCTTCTGGATCAGGCGCTTGATCAGGCGCACCGCCACGTCGGGCTTGGCTTCGGTGTCGTAGAAGATAAACTCGAGCGGCCGGCCGTTGATGCCGCCGGCGGCGTTGACCTCGTCACGCATCATNTCNANNGTGTTCTTNTCGGCCCCGCCGACGAANGCGCCGTGNCCGCTGAGCAGGAGCGGCGAGCCGATGCGGATGGGCTCGGCCGCCCAGGCAGTGGCCGCCAAGGCAGCGGCCACAGTGATTCCAAGTAAGCTTCTCTGGAACAATTTCTTCATGGTGGTCTCCCTATTTTTCCTCCCCTCCACCGGTTTGCGGCCGCCGACGCTCTGTGGCGCCTGGCGGCCCGCCGGGCGGGGCGTTAGTCAGCCGTGACGGCGGGTATTGCCACGTCGCCGGCACCGAACACGCCGCCGGTGATGACGCCGAGCAATACGTCGCCGAGTTCTTCGAGCCCGAGCGGCCCGTCTTCGCGATACCAGTGATAGAGCGAGTTCATCATGCCGATGATGCCGAGCGACACCACGGTAGGGCTGCGCCCCGGGATGCGGCCGGACGACAGCAATTCATCGAGACACGAGGTGTAGAGATTGAGGATGTCCCGCTCCTTACGCATGATCGAGCCCAGTTTCTGGCCCTCGATGTGGGCCTTGTCCTCGACCAGGATCTTGATGTCCTTGCGCCGCTCCCCGATGACGTCGATATGGGTGCGCAGCATCGAACGCAGCGCCGCCTCGGGGCCCTGGGCCCGGGTCACGCAGCTCAGCAAGGACTGGTAGAAGTCGTTGGAGAACTGCTCGAGAATGATGATGAGCAGATCCTCCTTGTTTTCGAAGTGGTAGTAGAGCGCCGCCGGGGTGATGCCGGCGCGGCGGGCGATCTCACGCATCGAGGCCTTTTGGTAGCCCCGCTCGGCGAACACCTCGCGGGCGGCTCCGAGGATTTCGTCTCGCCGTTCTGCCGGCGGCAGCCGGGTTGCGATGCGTGCCTGCGTTGCCATTCGGCCTCCCCTGTTGACTCCGAAAGTAACTGCACGCTCGTTTAATTGTCAATGGTGATTGGTGTAGAATATCAGTGAAAATATGGGAAAATATGGATTATTGGGAAATTATCGGTATTGTAATTTAACGGTCGTTCAGTAAGCTGCTTCTTCAGGAGGAGCCATGGACTTCAGCCCGAGCTCAGAGCAAACCCTGCTTAGCGATACGGCGAGGCGCTTTCTCGAGCACGAACTCGGGGAGGCTGCCGAGCGCTATGGCGATGCCTCGATGCCCACAAAAACGCTTCGCAATTTGCTGCAAAGCATTGCGCCCATGGGCTACCTGGGCTCGCGCATCGCTACGGAGGAGGGCGGCCGGGGTCTCGATTTCGTTTCTGTCATGCTGCTTTACGAAGAGCTCTTTCGCATCTTTCCCAGCCTCGGCGCCGCCGCCTTCGTCAACGACGTGGTGGCCTTTGCCATCCATCGCGACGGCACGGAGGCGCAGCGCCGCGAATACCTTCCCGGCCTCATCTCGGGTGAACTGATCGCCTGTCAGGCGGCCACCGAGCCCGAGGTCGGCTCCAACGTCGGTGCCATCCGCATGAAGGCGGTGCGCCATGGCGAGGATTATCGCCTGAGCGGCCGCAAGGTCTGGATCACCAATGGCGATCACGCCGATATCTGTATCGTCGTGGCCCGCACCGGCGGCCCCGGTCCGGGCGGTCTCAGCCGCCTTATCGTCGAGCGCCAGCCGGCCGGGTTCACCTCGCGCGAGCTGCCGACGCTGGGCCAGCAGGGATGTTCCACCGCCGAAGTGGTCTTCGACCAGACCGAGGTCCCGGCGAGCCGGCTGCTGGGTGGCGAAGGCGCCGGTCTGGCCAATACGCTGACCGACTTCGAGGCCACGCGCTGCTATGCCGCCATCGGCGCCGTCGGCATTGCTGCCGCGGCGTTGGAGGCGGCCACGCGCTATGCCCAGGAGCGTGAACAATGGGGCCGGGCCATCGCCGGCCATCAACTGGTGCAGGCGCTGATCGCCGACATGGCGACCGAGCTCGATGCCGCCCGTCTCTTGACGCTACGGGCCAGCGACATGGTGAGCCGAGGCGTGCGTTGCGAGGCCGAGGCGGCCATGGCCAAGTACTATGCCACCGAGGCCGGCGTGCGCATCACCTCGAACGCCATCCAGGTTCACGGCGCCCTGGGGCTGAGCCGCGACCTGCCCATCGAGCGCTATTTCCGCGATGCCCGCATGATGACCATCCCCGACGGCACCAGCCAGATCCAGGCGCTGATCATCGCTCGCCAGCGACTTGGCGTGGCGGCCTTTGGGGACGCGGGGGCGTCTCAATAGGGGAAGGGGATATAGTGACCAGCAACATCGTCGTCGAGCAGCGCGGTCCCGTGGCCTGGATCACGCTCAACCGGCCCGAAGCCATGAACGCCTTGACCGTGGCGCTGATGCGCGAGCTGGGCGCGGCGCTGCAAAGCCTGGAAAACGACCCCGGCGTCCGGGTTCTGGTGCTGACGGGCGCCGGCCGGGCCTTTTGCGGTGGCGCCGATCTCAAAGACGTGGCCGGCGACACCCCGGGTGCCGCCATTGCCGCCTTCATCGAGGTGGCGGGGCCGGTGGTCCGCCACCTGGCGGCCTTCCCCAAGCCCGTCATCGCCGCCGTCAACGGCCTGGCGCTGGCCGGTGGCCTCGAACTCGTGATGTGTTGCGACCTGGCGCTGGCCCGCGAAAGCGCCAAGCTTGGCGATGCCCACGCCAACTTTGGCCTGATCCCGGCCGGCGGCGGCTCGGTGCGCCTGACCCGGCGCATCGGACCCCAGCGCGCCAAGCTTCTGCTGTTTACCGGCCGCTTCGTCAGCGCCCAAGAGGCGCTGGAGCTCGATCTCGTGACAGGGGTCTCGGCCGATGCGGACCTCGAAGGCGATGTTCAGAGCCTGGCCGAGGCCATTGCCGCAAAAAGCCCGTTGGGCCTCAAGCGCATGAAGTCGCTGGTGGCAGACGCCACGCGGCTAAGCGAAGAAGATGCGCTCCGCGCCGAGGAAAGGTTGGCCATCGAGCATTCCGATTCGGCCGACGCCCGTGAAGGCCTGGCCGCCTTTGGTGAAAAACGAAAGCCCGTTTTCGAAGGCCGCTGATCGAGGGACCAGCGGGTCTTGACCCAGCGCGCGACTTCTCCCGCCAACACAATCGAAGCTACGCCCGGCAGGTCCGGCGCCGGTTGAGGCCTTCAGAGGTAGCTGGCCGGTTAGGTGCGGGGGGCACGAAGGAAAAGGCGGCGGTGCGGAAAGGTGAGAGCCAGGGCAATGGGCTTTAGCGTGAGCGTCTGCCCGAAGATGGGTCAGCCCTTTTTGGGCGCCGGCACGCTGTCTACCTTCGGGGATTGGGTCTCGCCCAGTTGGCTTGCGCGTCTCAGTGGATGATGCCGCCTTTGGCAGCCTTCTGGGCTAGCAGGGCGGCGACAGGCGTCGCCACTTCTTGCTGGCTGACTGGCACAGCTTGAAGACCATGGTCAGCGCCGTCATGCGGCTCAGGCAGCCCTTGGTCTTTGTCGTCCGGAG
>NZDS01000026.1 GCA_002690215.1 Rhodospirillaceae bacterium
GAGCCGCCCACAACGACGCCCAAAAAGAGCAAAATGAAGACGCCACGGGCGGGATCGGTGGCAAAGGCATGGACCGAGGTCAACACCCCCGAACGCACCAGGAATGTGCCCAGCAGGCTCAACGAAAAGGCCAGGATGGCGAGCAGGATGGTCCAGGTCTTGAGGGCGTCGCGCTTCTCCACCACGATGGCCGAGTGCAGTAGTGCCGTACCCGCCAGCCAGGGCATGAACGAGGCGTTTTCGACCGGATCCCAGAACCACCAGCCGCCCCAGCCCAGCTCGTAATAGGCCCACCAGCTACCCAGCGCGATACCGACCGTGAGAAAACACCAGGCCGCCAAGGTCCAGGGCCTGACCCAACGTGCCCAGGCGGGGTCGACGCGGCCCTCGATCAGCGCCGCGATGGCGAAGCAAAAGGCGATGGAGAAACCGACGTAGCCCAAGTAGAGGAAAGGCGGATGGAAGGCCAGTCCCGGGTCCTGCAACAGCGGATTGAGGCCGCGGCCGTCGGCCGGCGCGGGTACCAGCCGGTCGAAGGGGTTGGAAGTGAGCAGGATGAAAAGAATAAACCCGATGGCGATGAGGCCCTGCACGCCGAGCACCCGGGCTCGCAGGCGCTGCGGTAGGTTGTTGCCAAAGAGCGCCACAGCCACTCCAAACAGCGTCAGGATGAGGATCCACAGCAGCAGCGAGCCCTCGTGGTTGCCCCACACTCCGGACACCTTGTAGAGCATCGGTTTGGCCGAATGGGAGTTCTGCCAGACGTTGGCCAGCGAGAAGTCGGAGACCACGTAGGCATAGGTCAGCGCGGCGAACGCCAGCGCCACGAAGAGGAATTGCCCCAGCGCCGCCGGCCGCGCCACGGCCGTCCAGGCGGGCCTGTCGAAAAACGTTCCGGCCAGCGGCAGCGTGCCCTGGACGATAGCCAGAGCGAGCGCCAGGATGAGAGCGTAATGACCTACTTCGGCGACCATTTCAGAGTTCCACCGGAGCCCTGCGGGCGACCGCATTCATGGCCTCACTCGCCTTTCCATTGGCCGGCCTTCTTGATGGCCTCGGTAACCTCGGGCGGCATGTAGTTCTCGTCGTGCTTGGCCAGCACCTCGCTGGCCATGAATACGCCGTCCTGGTCCAGCTTGCCTTCGACGACGACGCCCTGGCCCTCGCGAAAGAGGTCGGGCAGCAGGCCCTTGAAGCTGACCGGCACCGATTTTGCGGTATCGGTGACGCGGAAGGTCACGGTGATACCGTCCGCCGCCTTGCCCACCGAGCCCTCCTCGACCAGGCCGCCAAGGCGAAAACGGCGGTCCGGTGGGATCTTGTTCTCGGCCACCTCGGTCGGCGTGTGGAAGAATACTAGGTTGTCACGAAAGGCATTGAGCACCAGCGCCGTAGCGGCAGCCAGCAGCACCATTCCGACAACGACGAAAGTCAGGNGCCGTTGTTTACGCGTCATCGTTCTCTCTTCCTGTTTCGCCGTCCCGCGATTCGCGGCGTTCGTTCTGCAGCTTTTCCAAAGTGCGCCGGTCGGCCCTGAGGCCGCGCACGCTGCTCCAGGCCAACCAGGTCATGATCCCGGCGGCCACGGCATAGGCAGGCCAAACGAAGGCCGCATAGCCGCCCATGGCGAAGAATTCGGATAGGGATTCCATGGTATCGGTGTCTTGGCGCTTTCCTGGATCAGTGGCGCTATCGCTGCCCGAGACGCTTCTTATATAGGCGCTGCCGGCCAGGCGTCTAGCCGGCCTTTTGCCGCATGCCACGGCTCGAACGGGTTCATTCCAAGTTCAACCGGCGTGCTCGCGCTCGACCTGCAATAGCCGTAGCGAACGGATCTTGCGGGCCATGATTTCGCGCTGAGCCCGCACGATGACGACCGAGAGGTAGAAGAAGGTGAAACCCAACGACATCAGCAGCAGCGGTACCAGGATCGAAGGGTGGATCGAGGGTCCGCCCATGCGCACCACGCTGGCCGGCTGGTGCAGCGTATTCCACCATTCGACCGAGAACTTGATAATGGGCACATTGACGAAGCCCACCAGCGCCAGGATGGCCGCTGCCTTGCCTGCTCGTTCCGGGTCCTCGAAGGCCTGCCACAGCGCCATGTAGCCGAGGTAGAGGAAGAACAACACCAATACCGATGTCAGGCGCGCGTCCCAGACCCACCACGTGCCCCACATGGGCTGGCCCCAGAGCGAGCCCGAGACTAAGGCGATGAAGGTGAAGGCGGCGCCCACCGGCGCACTGGCCTTGGCCGTCAGGTCGGCCACCGGATGCTTCCAGATCAGGCCGACGGCACTGGCACCGGCCATCATGGTATAGACGAAAAGCGCCATCCAGGCCGACGGCACATGGACGAACATGATGCGCACGCTCTCGCCCTGCTGATAGTCGGGCGGGGCCACGAATAGTCCAAGATAGAGCCCAACCGCCAGCAACAGCGCGGCCAGCCCGGTCGACCAAGGCAGGATGGCCCCGGTCAGGCGCATAAAGCGATTTGGGTTGGCGAAGCGCTGGAACATGGGATTCTCCGGCCGCCCTTATAGCATCAAGCGGCTTCAGGGCAACATCATTCCAGATTCAGCCTGAGCGCCGCCGCGGCCGCCCATGGGCAGAGCGGCAGCGCAGCCAGCAGGATGGCGCCTAGGATCAGCAGGTGGGGCTCCTGGGTCAGGCCGCCGATAGCAGCATCGACGGCGCCGACGCCGAAGATCAATACCGGGATATAAAGCGGCAGCACCAGCAGCGATAGCAGCACGCCACCGCGGCGCATACCCACAGTGAGGGCGGCACCGATGGCACCGATCAGGCTCAGGGACGGTGTGCCCAATGCCATGGCTGCGATCAGCGTCAAAAAACCTTCCCCCTCCATATGCAGCAGCACGGCCAGGATGGGCGCCGCAAGGATCAGCGGCAGGCCGGTGGTCAACCAGTGCGCCGCGCACTTGGCCACCACGGCAAGCTCCAGCGGCAGCGGCGAGAGCGCCAACAGGTCCAGGCTGCCGTCCTCGAAATCGGCCTGAAAGAGGCGGTCGAGCGAGAGCATGGAGGCCAGCAGGGCGGCTACCCAGATGACGCCCGAGGACATGCGCTGGAGAATGTTGAGCTCGGGCCCGACGCCTAAGGGAAACAGCGTCACGGTCAGCACGAAGAACGTCACCACCAGCGAACTGGCGCTGCCCTGGCGCCATGCCAGGCGCAGATCGCGGGCCACCAGAGCGCCGAAGCGTCTCACGGCGTCCCTCCCAGCGTCAGCACCCGGGTCTCTTGCAGGCCCAAATCGATATGGGTGGCGATCATGGCCAGCCCGCCACCGGCGACATGCTCGATGACCATCTCGGCGATCACANCGGCGCCGTCGGCATCGAGCGAAACGGTGGGCTCGTCGAGCAGCCAAAGCTGGGCTGGACTGGCGGCCAGGCGGGCCAGGTTGAGGCGGCGCTTCTGGCCGGCCGAGAGGAAGCGTCCGGGGACCTCGGCCAGGCGGCTGAGGCCAAGGCGCCCGAGCGCGCTCTGCACACGATCCTCGAAACTATCGCTGCTGTCGTCCCTGTGCCCCTGGCCGGCCCAGAAGGCAAGGTTTTCCGCCACCGTAAGCGGTGGTTTTACAGCGTCCAGATGACCGACGTAGTGCAGCCGCTGGCGGTGGCCATCGGGATCTTCGCCGACCGGCCGGCCGTTCCAAGCCAGATGGCCGGCGCTGGGGTTGAGGTAGCCGGCGACCAGGCGCAGCAGCGTCGACTTGCCGCTGCCGTTGGGGCCACGCAAAATCAACGCCTCGCCGGCCGAAACCTGGAAATCGAGATCCTGGAAGACCAGTCTCTCGCCGCGAACGCAGGCCAGCGCCTCGGCGGAGAAAATCGCAGGCTCGNTGTTAACCCGCATTTCTCACCGGGTCATGGCCTGCGCGGCGCGACCTAGTCGAAGGTCCGGATGTCGTCGATCACCTTGCCGTCTTCGGGCAGGCTGCCTGGCTCGACGAACTCTACCTCACCCCTGAGCTTGCAACAGGTCTGGATGGAGCCGGCGATGGCCGTAGCCAGATCGTCCGAGCCACCGCCTTCGACCTCGCATTTCAGGACCATGGAATCGCGGCCGTCAGCCTGGTCGATGACCAGCCGGGCCTTCTTGATCTCGGGATGGCGGCCCACCGCCTGACCGACCTGGGGCGGATGCACGAACATGCCGCGCACCTTGGTGGTCTGATCGGCGCGGCCCATCCAGCCTTTGATGCGGGCGTTGGTACGGCCACAGGGGCTGGCACCGTCCATGATGGCCGAAAGGTCGCCGGTGGCGAAGCGGATTAGGGGATAGGCCTGGTTGACCAGATGGGTCACGACGACCTCGCCGACCTCGCCCTCCGCAACCGGGTTGCCGGTGCCGGGCTCGACGATCTCGACCAGCACACCCTCGTCGATGATCATGCCTTCTTTGGCCTTGGATTCGTAGGCCACCTGACCCAGTTCGGCGGTGCCGTAACCCTGCAGACAGGTGATACCGCGGTCCTCGATCTTGGTGCGCACGCTCACGGGCAGAGGCTCGCCACCCACCGAGGCGACGCTGTAGCTCGGCGTCACGCCCATCTCGTCGGATTTGTCCAGGATGATGTTGAGGAACGAGGGCGTGCCGGCATAGACGGCCGGTTTCAGGCGGGCCGTGGCTTCGATCTGCATCTCGGTGTTGCCGACACCGCCAGGGAAGACCGGGCAGCCGATGGCCCGGGCCCCGGACTCGATGAGAGTGCCAGCCGGCGTCATGTGGTAGGAAAACGTGTTGTGGACGATCATGCCGGGGCGCACCCCGGCCGCCCACATCCCCCGGGCGAAACGCCAGTAGTTCTTGACGTCGGCATCGCATTCGTAAATCGGTCCCGGCGACTGGAAGACGTGCCAGAGCTTTTCCATGGGCCAGGCGTTGAGTCCGCCGAAGGGCGGATCCTGGGGCTGTATTTCGATCAGGTCCGATTTGCGCGTCACCGGCAATTTGGCGAGTGCGGCACGGTCCGTGATATCGGCGGCCTCGAAGTCGGCAAACAGCTTGCCGAAGAAGCCGGATTTTTCCTTGGCGTGCGCGATCTGGCTTTGCAGGCGCTCGAGGTTGTCGGCCTCGCGCTCCTGGGGATCGCGAGTCTCAAGATCGTCGTAATGTTCGTCGTTGGCCATGGGATGCCTTTCGAAAAACCGGCTATCTGCCCTGGGCCTCGACTAGGCCAGCCAGCGCTTGCGCCGCCGATAATGTTTCACGACGCGATAGCTCTTGCGTCCCGAGGCGCTGAGGCCCAGGTAGAATTCCTTGACGTCTTCGTTTTCGGCCAGCAGGGAGCCCTCGCCATCGAGCACGACGCGGCCGTTTTCCAGGATATAGCCGTAGTCGGCATAGCGCAGCGCCATGGTGGCGTTCTGTTCGGCCAGCAGGAAGCTGACGCCTTCCTTCTTGTTCAATTGGTTGACGATTTCGAAGATTTCTTCGACCAACTGCGGCGCCAGGCCCATCGAGGGCTCGTCGAGTAGGATCAGATTGGGCTCAGCCATCAGCGCCCGGCCGATCGCCGTCATCTGCTGCTCGCCGCCGGAGATATAACCGGCCAAGGCGCTCGAGCGCTCCTCGAGGAGGGGAAAATAGCTGTAAACCAGGTCCAAGCTTTCACGCACCGAGGCCCGGCTGCCGCTGCGGGTGTAGGCACCGGTAAGCAGGTTTTCCTCGACGGTGAGGTGCTCGAAGCAGCGCCGTCCCTCCATCACCTGGATGACGCCCTTTTTAACCAGTTCGTTGGGGCTGCGGGCCTGCACCGGTTCCTGCTGATAGAGGATGGCGCCCTTGGTGACCTCGCCGCGTTCGGCATGGAGGAGATTGGAAATCGCCTTCAAAGTCGTCGTCTTGCCGGCGCCGTTGGCCCCAAGGAGGGCGACGATGCCCCCCTTGGGAACCCCAAGAGAAACTCCCTTCAACACCAAGATCACATGGTTGTAAACCACCTCGATATTGGTGACGTTCAGAAGCAGGTTACCGTTTTCGCTCATGTCGTGCTTCGGTCTTGGGTGATCCAACGTGTACGCGTTTACCAATTAGCAGCTACGCAGCGTGATCTTGTTTTCTTTGGCGTAAGCTGCCGCTGCGGCTTCGGTCATTGGACGGATAACGTCCTGCATGGTACCGATCCAGCCAGAGATGAGCTTCCACTCGGTGCCCGTCCACTGCTGGAACATGACCTTGCCGCCACCTTCGTGATCGGCGCAGGAGACCTTGGTCGGTGCCATGAATTTCCCGACGCCGAGCTCGTTGAGACGTGCCTGGGTCAGGTCAAGGTTTTCCATGCCCCAGCGCACTTGCTCGCCGCTCATGGCTTTGTTGCCATATTTACCCATAGCGGTGCGGACGGATTCGGTGTTGTAAATCGCGTTCATGACGCCGCGATTGTACAGTACTTCACCGATCTGGGCCTTCTTGGCCGCCGCTGCATCACCGCCGTAGACATGCTTGATGATATCAGCATGAACCCCGGCTTTGGCGCCGGGTTGATTGAAGGTCGCCGCCTTGTAGCCAATGGCGGCCTTACCCGCCGGCCTGACATCGGTTTCGCCGGCCGACCACCAGTTACCGATGAAGTGATCCATCGGGAAGTTGATGGCGGCCGCTTCCTTGATGGCTACTTGGTTCATGACGCCCCAACCCGTCAGGAAGACGTAATCAGGCCGGTAGCGGCGGATTTGCAGCCAGGCCGCCTTTTGTTCTTGGCCTGGATGGTCGACGGCCAGCATCTTGATTTCATAGCCGTACTTCTTGGCCAGCAAATTGAAGGTCGGGATTGGCTCCTTGCCGTAAGCGGAGTTGTGATAAACCAAAACGAGCTTCTTGCCCTTCAGTTTGTCCATGCCGCCTTCGAGTTCGCCAACGTAGTTGATGAACGCGGCGGCCTGGCTCCAATACGAGGTCGGGAAGGTAAAGGCCCAGGGGAAGACGCGGCCATCGCCCGCGGCGGTCCGGCCATAACCCATGGAATGGATCGGAACCTTATCAACCGGCGCTTTGGGAATCAGCTGATAAGTAATACCGGTGGAATAGGGGTTGATAAGACTGGGCCCTACTTCCCCCTTGTTCTTCATCTTTTCGTAGCATTCAACGCCAATTTTGGTGTTGTACTTTGTCTCGCATTCCTCGTAGGAAAGCTTGACGCCATTGACACCGCCGTCACGGGCGTTCAGAAGCTTGAAATAGTCAGTGAAGCCGTTGGCGAGGGGAATGCCGCCGACAGCGTAAGGTCCGGTGCGATAGACGAGCAACGGAAAGAACTGATCGGCCTGCGCCTTGGACACCAGGACTGGCGCCGCAAGTACGGCCGCGCCGACGGCGGCCAAAAGCGTTCTCTTAAACTTCATCGTTTTTCTCCCTGTTATTGAGCAGGTACCCTGCCTGAAAAAAGCCTAGCATCAAGGCTCCCGTTGCGCCAATTCCTGTGTCGCAGGCATGACGCCGCACATCGCTAATATGGGAAAGGCCATAGCCTCAACTTTTCCTTGCCGATCTGCCACAGTCGAGCCAAGCCCAACGGCTCGGCGATCAAGAAAAAGATGATCAGGCCGCCGAAAATCATGACCTCGAAGTGCTTTTGCGTATCGATGGCGACACGCAGTCCGAAGGCTGGCGGCAGGTTGGTCAGCAGGATCGGGACCGCCGTGATAAAGGCGGCGCCCAGGAACGAGCCCAAAACACTGCCCAAACCGCCGATGATGACCATGAACAGAACCTGGAACGATATGTCAATGTTGAAAGCTTCCGTTTCGACGCTGCCCAACCAGGTAAAGACCATGAGTGCACCGGCCACGCCGCAGTAGAACGAACTTATGGCGAACGCCGAAAGCTTGGCTTGCATGGGTCTAATGCCTATGATTTCGGCCGCGATGTCCATGTCGCGGATCGCCATCCAAGACCGCCCAATGTGTCCGCGCACCAGGTTCTTGGCGACCAAAGCCAATAGCATCACGATACAGAGCGTCACGAAATAGCGGACTTCCGCCGTTGCTTCCGGTCCCGTCACCATGACGCCGAACATCGTGCGCGGCGGTGCAGTAATGGTGCCGGACGGGCTGTAGTTATAGAACCACGCCACCTTGTTGAACAACCATTGCAGGAAGAATTGCGAGGCTAGCGTCGCGACCGCCAGGTAAAAGCCTTTGATGCGCAGGCTGGGCACGCCGAACACGACGCCGACGCACGCCGCAATCAGCCCCGACAGGGCAAAAACCACGATCATGTTGAGATCGGGGAAGCTCGTCGTCAGCTTATAGGCGGCATAACCGCCGACCGCCATGAAGCCGCCGGTGCCGAGCGACAATTGCCCGCAGTAGCCCAAAAGAAGGTTGAGGCCGATGGCCGCCAGGGCAAAGATCAGGAACGGGATCAAAACCGCCTGCAGCATGTATTCGTCGGCCCATATGGGGATAACGACAAAAGCGATCACCAGGGCGATGCCGAGAAGCCAGCGGTCCTGGGCAATGGGAAAAATCGCCTGGTCGTTGGCGTAAGTGGTCTTGATTTGACCGGCTTCGCGGTAAAGCATCGCGCTATACCCTCTCGATGATTCGTTCGCCGAACAGTCCCTGCGGCCGGAACAGCAGGAAGACCATAGCAAGCATGTAGGCAAACCAGTTTTCAATGGCGCCGCCGACCAGCGGCCCCCAGTAAATCTCCGCGATCTTTTCGCCGACGCCGATGATGAGGCCACCGACGATGGCACCCGGCACCGATGTAAAGCCGCCCAAGATCAGCACGGGCAGGGCCTTCAGTGCGATCAGGGAAAGGCTGAATTGGACGCCCGACTTCGAGCCCCACATGATGCCGGCGACCAAACCGACGAAACCGGCAACGGACCAGACGATGATCCAGATGGTCTTCAGCGGAATGCCCACCGACAGGGCTGCCTGGTGGTCGTCGGCGACGGCGCGCAAGGCCCGTCCGATAGCGGTCTTTTTTAAGAAGATGGTGAGGCCCACGACCATCATGGCGCCGATCACGGCGGCCCAGATGTCGAACTCGTTCAGCAGCATGCCGGCGAAATCGAATGATTTGTCGGGAATGCCGACGTCAAGCCGATGAACGTCGGAACCCCAGACGGTCTCGCCGAAG
>NZDS01000027.1 GCA_002690215.1 Rhodospirillaceae bacterium
GGCGCCTGGCCTGCGATCGGGCGGTTCAGCCGCCCTTCTTGGCCTTGCCTTTGGCCTCGGCCTTGTCAGCCGCTTGGGCGATGCGCCGCCTTTGGCGCAGGTTTTCCTCGAGTCGTCGATTAGCCATTCCAGTTCTGTTCGTCCCAACCCTCCCAATTCACGAAGTTCGTTTCCAAGATGATGAAACTGTCACCACCCGACCATTCGTCGCCCCAGCCCTGCCACTGGTACCTGGCCTGCTTCAGGCCATCCCAATTCCGGTTGGGTCCCCTGCCCTGCCATTGCTGTTTCCACTTGTTCCACCTGATTCCGGGCGGGATGGTCGGCCAGGACCTGTTGACGGGTTGCGCCATGTTTGCCTCCGTTCAGTTGCTGAAAATTGCAAAAAGAAATGTTTGTCTCTTGTTGGGCTGCTATATAGCGATGTATATACTAAAAACTGTTTTTCCATCTTGGAACTCTCTAATTAAGGGCATCTATTGTTTTGTCCAAGCAAATTCGTCTATGCCTATGCGTGTCAGTCGCAGTCATGCGTGAATCCTGGCTCGGCAAGACCTTTCACCGCGAAAAAAGATCCGTGGGGCCGGTGGAAAATCGCTCTAGACCTTGCATAGGTCCGTGAAGAAGCATTGGCGCGGAAAAACCGGGGCACCTTGTGTCCAGGGCGGACGGGAGCGGGTGATGAGCGACGGGGAACTTGGTGAGCTGAATGCGGATGAGCGTCTGGACTGGCTCAGGCTGTGGCGCAGCGAGAACGTCGGGCCGATCACCTTTGGCAAGTTGCTGGGGCGCTACGGCTCTGCCGCGGCGGCGCTCGAAGCCGTGCCGGAGTTGGCCCGGCGCGGCGGCCGGCAGCGGCCCATCCGCATTTGTTCGTTGGCCGATGCCGAGCGCGAACTAGCCGATACCCGGGCCGCCGGAGCCCGCTTGATTGCGCTTTGCGAGCCCGACTACCCGCGGCCCCTGGCGGCCATCCCGGACGCGCCGCCGCTGATTGCTGTCAAAGGTCACGCCCACCTTTTTGCCGAGCGAACTCTGGCCATCGTCGGCGCCCGCAACGCCTCGGCCGCCGGTGTGCGCTTTGCCCGCAACATCGCCCACGAGCTCGGCGAGATGGGTTTCGTCATCGCCTCGGGGCTGGCCCGCGGCATCGACACGGCGGCCCATGATGGCGCCTTGGAAAGCGGCACCGTGGCCGTGGTGGCCGGCGGCATCGACGTCGTCTACCCGCCGGAGAACGAGGGGCTTTATGGCGACATCGCCGAGCGCGGCGCCGTCATTGCCGAACAGCCGGTGGGCAAACAGCCCCAGGGGCGCCATTTTCCCAGCCGCAACCGATTGATCTCCGGGCTCTCGCTGGGTGTGCTGGTGGTCGAGGCGGCACTGCGATCGGGATCATTAATCACCGCCCGCATGGCACTGGAGCAAAATCGCGAGGTGTTCGCCGTACCGGGCTCGCCCCTGGACCCGCGGAGCCGCGGCGCCAACAGCCTGATCCGCCAGGGCGCCGCCCTGATCGAAAGCGCCGGCGACGTCGTCGAGGCCCTGGAAAACCTCGCCCTTCCCACCCTGCACGAGCCCGAGCGCGATCTCTTTTCGGCGGCCCCAGCCGCCCCGGTCGGCGAGCCCGAAGTCGCCGGCAGCCGGGAGGCGGTGGCGGGCAAGCTGTGCCCGACGCCGATAGGCGTCGACGAAATCTTGCGTCAGTGCCGATTGACACCCGCAGTCCTTTTGACCATTTTGCTGGAGCTTGAATTGGCAGGCCGCCTGCAATGGCATCCTGGCAATCAAGTTTCGCTGCCCTAGATCGACAGTTTGGAATCTGGGGTTCCGTTCCGCACAAGCAGGATATCGATACCGCCATGGATGTCGTGGTCGTTGAATCGCCGGCCAAGGCCAAAACCATCGAGAAGTACCTGGGCGCGGGTTTCACCGTGTTGGCCAGCTACGGCCACGTGCGCGACCTGCCGGCCAAGGACGGATCCGTGCGCCCGGACGAAGACTTCGCCATGGACTACGAGACCGACGCCAAGGCAGCCAAGCACCTGGGCGCCATCGCCAAGGCGTTGCGCGGCGCCGGGCGGCTTTATCTCGCCACCGACCCCGACCGCGAGGGTGAGGCCATTTCCTGGCACGTGCTCAAGGCGCTGGAGGAAGAAGGCGCACTCGACGGCATCGAGGTCCAGCGCATCGCCTTCAACGAGATCACCCGCGGTGCCGTCAGCGCTGCCATTGCCGAGCCCCGCGGCCTCGACGAAAACCTGATCAACGCCCAGCAGGCCCGGCGCGCGCTCGACTATCTGGTCGGCTTCACGCTGTCGCCGGTGCTCTGGCGCAAGCTGCCGGGCTCGCGCTCGGCCGGCCGCGTGCAATCGGTGGCGCTGCGCCTGATTTGCGAGCGCGAGCTCGAGATCGAAGCCCACACGGCACGCGAATACTGGACCGTCGAAGTCGACTTCGGCGCCGCCAACGGCGCCAAGCTGAGCGCCCGCCTGGTGCAGCTCGATGGCAAGAAACTGCGCAAGTACGACCTGCCCGACGGCGAAGCCGCCGAACGCGCGCGCGGCCTCATCGAAGGTGCCGCCAGCTACAGCGTGGTCGGTGTCGATGCCAAGGAAACCAAACGCCACCCGCCGCCACCCTTCACCACCTCGACGTTGCAGCAGGAAGCCTCGCGCAAGTTGGGCCTAAGCGCCCGGGTGATCATGCAGGTGGCGCAGCGGCTTTACGAAGGCATCGACGTGGGCGGCGAGACCGTCGGCCTGATCACTTACATGCGTACCGACGGCGTGCAGATCGCCGGCGAGGCGGTGCAGGCCTGCCGCCGCGTCATCGGCGCCGAATATGGTCAGGCCTACGTGCCGGACCAGCCGCGGGCCTATCGCAGCAAGGCCAAGAACGCCCAGGAGGCCCACGAGGCGATCCGGCCGACCGATCTCGGCCGCCTGCCGGCCCATGTCGCCGGCCGCCTCAAGCGCGACGAGGCCAGACTTTACGAGCTCATCTGGAAACGCACCGTGGCCAGCCAGATGGCCAGTGCCCGCCTCGAACGCGCCGGTATCGACATCGCTGACCCGGCCGGCCGAACGGGCCTGCGCGCCACCGGCACGATCGTGCTGTTCGACGGCTTCCTCAAACTCTACCGCGAAGGCCGCGACGACGTGCCCAAGGACGGCGGGGCGGCCGACGACGACGCCGAGAGGCGGCTGCCGCCGCTGAAAAAGGGCGCCGGACTGGAGCGCCGCGAAATACGCCCCGACCAGCACTTCACCGAGCCGCCGCCACGCTACACCGAGGCCACCCTGGTCAAGCGCATGGAGGAGCTCGGCATCGGCCGACCCTCGACCTACGCCAGCATCCTCTCGGTGCTGCAGGACCGCAACTACGTCCGCCTCGACAAGCGCCGCTTCATACCCGAGGACCGCGGCCGTCTGGTCACGGCCTTTCTCTCGAGCTTTTTCCAGCGCTACGTGGAATACGACTTCACCGCCGACCTGGAGCAGCGCCTGGACGAGATCTCGGCCGGCCAGGTCGACTGGAAAACAGTGCTCAAGGATTTCTGGCTGGCCTTCAGCGCCGCGGTCGACAACACCAAGGAATTGAGGGTGCGGGAGGTTCTCGACACGGTCGACGGGATCCTCGGGCCGTCGCTCTTCAAGGCCAGCGAGGATGGCGTCGATCCGCGCCTCTGTCCGGCCTGCGACGTCGGCCGGCTGTCGCTCAAGCTGGGCCGCCACGGCGCTTTCGTGGGTTGCAACAACTACCCCGACTGCCGCTTCACCCGGCCCTTCGGCAACAACGGCGAGCAGACCCCCGACGTCACCGACAACGGCCCACGCGAGCTTGGCACCGATCCCGAGAGCGGCCTTCTGGTCAGCCTGCGCAAGGGCCCGTTCGGCCACTACCTGCAACTGGGCGAGCCGGAGGGCAAGAAAAAGCCCAAACGCTCGTCGCTGACCAAGGATATGAATCCGGCCGAGGTGACCCTGGAGACGGCGCTGCGCCTGCTGGCCCTGCCTCGCGAGGTCGGCCTCCACCCCGAGAGCGACAAACCGATCACCGCCGGTATCGGCCGTTTCGGACCCTATCTGCGTCACGAGGGCCGCTACACCAATATCCCGGCCGAGGACAGCATCCTCAACATCGGCCTCAACCGCGCCGTGGCGCTGATTGCCGATGCCAAGAGCCGGCCCGGCGGCGCCAAGGCATTGCGCGAGTTGGGCGAGCATCCCGATGACGGCAAGCTGATCTCGGTCATGAGCGGCCGCTATGGACCGTACGTCAAGCACGGCCGCCTCAACGCCACCATCCCCAAGGGCCTGGACCCCGATAGCATCAGCCAGGAGCAGGCCGTGGCGCTGCTGGCCGAACGGGCAGCCAAGAAGGGCGGCAAAAAGAAGGCCGCCGCCAAAGGCAAGACCAAGAAAAAGAGCACCAAGGGCAGCGCCAAGCGTAAGACCAAGGCCGCAGCGAAGGTTGCGGCCAGCGACGAATAGGACCGGCGTGCCCCGCCGCCACACCGCGCCGTCCTTCCCCGACAGCCAAGACATCCTGCGCTTTATCGCAGACAACCCCGATCGCAGCAGCAAGCGCGATATCGCCCGGGCCTTTGCCATCAAGGGCCCCGACCGCCGCCGGCTGCAGGATCTGCTCACCGAGATGGCGGAAACGGGTCAGCTCGAACGGGCGCCGCGGCACGGCCTGAGAGCAGGTGGAGAACTGCCGCCGGTAGCGGTGATCGAGGTCGTGGGCGTCAACGACGAAGGCGACCTGTTGGCCCGGCCCAGCGGTGGCCAGGGCGATAACGAGGCATCGATTGTCGTGCCCCTGGAAGGCCACCGGCGCGGCGCCGCAGGGCCGGGCGACCGCTTGCTGGCGCGCCTGACGCCCACGGGTTCGGAGGGCTACGAGGCCCGCGTCATCAAGCGCCTGGGCCGCGGTCCCGAGGAAGTGCTCGGCATCTTCGATCTGGTCGGCGGCCAGGGCCGCATCCAGCCCGTCGACCGGCGCATGAAGCGCGATTTCGCGGTATCGGGCCCCGAAAGCCTGGGTGCCGCACCGGGCGATCTGGTGTTGGCCGACGTCCAGCCCGGGCGGCGCTACGGCCTGCCCAAGGCCCGGGTGCGCCGGCGCCTGGGGAGCATCGATGCGCCCGGCGCTTTCAGCGCCATCGCCATCCACAGCCACGGTATTCCGACGAAATTCAGCGCCACCGCCCTGGCCGAGGCGGAAGCGGCGGCGGCGCCTGAATTGGGCCGGCGCGAGGATCTGCGGCACCTGCCACTGGTCACCATAGACCCGGTCGAGGCCCGGGATTTCGATGACGCCGTCTGGGCCGCGGCGGACGACGATGCCGCCAATCCCGGCGGCTTCCGCCTGCTGGTGGCCATCGCCGACGTTGCCGCCTATGTACGTCCCGGCAGCGCCCTCGACACGGAGGCTTGCGAGCGGGGCAATTCGGTCTATTTCCCCGACCGCGTCGTGGCCATGCTGCCGGAAGCGCTCTCGAACGAGCTTTGTTCGCTCAAGCCAGGGATCGATCGGGCTTGCCTGGCGGTTTGGCTGACCATCGACGCCGATGGCCGGCTTCTAGACTGGCGCTTTTGCCGCGCCCTGATGCGCTCGGCGGCCCGTCTCAGTTACCAGCAGGTTCAAGAGGCACAAGACGGCAATCCCGACGCCGCCACGGCGGCGCTCCTGGAGCCGGTGATCGAGCCTTTATATGCCGCCTTCCGGGCACTGACCCGCGAACGTGCCCGGCGCCAGCCGCTGGAACTGGTGGTGCCGGAGATGCGCGTGAAACTGGACGACGAGGGCCGCATTCTTTCGGTCGCACCGCGACTGCCACTGGACAGCCACCGTCTGATCGAGGAGTTCATGGTCGCCGCCAACGTGGCCGCGGCCCGCGCGCTCTCCGAACGCGGCGCGCCCTGCATGTACCGTGTCCACGCCCCACCCAAGGAAGAAGCCCTGGAAGGTCTGCGACCGGTGCTGGCCAGCGTCGGCCTGAAACTGGCCAAGGGCCAGGTGCCGAAGCCACGCAACTTCAACACGCTAATCGAGAAGGCGGCCGCCACGCCGCACGCCCGGCTGGTCAACGAGCTTATCCTGAGGGCCCAGTCACAGGCCTGCTACGATCCCGGGAATTATGGCCATTTCGGCCTGGCGCTGGGGCACTATGCTCATTTCACCTCACCCATCAGGCGCTACGCCGATCTGCTGGTACACCGCGCCCTGATCGCCAGCATGGAACTCGGCGAAGATGGCCTGAGCGAGGACGCGGCGGCGGAATTCGACGAGCTCGGCCGGCTGATATCCGGCACCGAGCGCCGCGCCATGAAGGCCGAGCGCGAGACCGTCGACCGCTTTCTGGCGGCCCACCTGGAAGACCGCCGCGGCGCCGTCTTCGCGGCCCGCATCTCGGGCGTCATCGGGGCCGGCCTGTTCGTCGCCCTGGATGAAAACGGCGCCGACGGCTTTGTCCCCGGCCGCAGCCTGATCGGTGACCGCTACCGCTTCGACGAGGCTGCCAAGGCCCTGGTGGGCGAGAGCCAGGGGCGGCGTTATCGGCTGGGCGATGCGGTCGAGGTGCGGCTGGTGGAGGCGGTGGCCGCCAACGCCACGCTGCGCTTCGAATTGTGCGAAGAAGATTCGGGCCTGCTCGAAGGCCGCTACGGCATCGCGCGCACGCCCCGCCCGAAACGCCGCCGCCGCAAGCACCGATAGCCGGTCATCTGCAACATTGCACCAGCCCGATCGAAGCTTCATAAAGGTATTCTCACCCTGTATCGCCCTCCCCCAGCCTTCGGCCGAAGTATTCGCCATGACACCTGAGCCGTTCCCCAACCCTGCACCGCGCCCGCGGTTGGCAGCGCTGTGGCGAGGCCTGAAGCGACGCTGCCCGCGCTGTGGCGAAGGAGCGCTGTTTGCCGGCTACATTCGTGTCGAGACCGCCTGCGGCAATTGTGGTCAAGTCCTCGAGGGTCATCGCGCCGACGATGCGCCGCCCTATTTCACCATCCTGGTGGTCGGCCACATCGTGTTTTCCGGCGTGCTGATTGGCGAAACCACCATCGCGCCGCCGCTGTGGCTGCACCTCGGCTTCTGGCTGGCGCTGGCTTTAGGGCTTTCGCTCTTTCTCCTGCCGCGCTTCAAGGGTGCCCTGATCGGCCTGCAGTGGAGCCTTTGCATGCACGGCTTCGGCTCGAGTCGGGACGGACAGCCATGAGCCCGCGCAAGAACAACGTGCGCCCGCGCGACGCCGCCAGCCTGGTGCTGCACCGCCACAATGGTGCCGGGGAGGTGCTGATCCTGATGGGCCGCCGGGCGCCGCGCCACAGGTTCCTGCCCGAGCTTTACGTCTTTCCCGGCGGCCGCCTCGACCCGGACGATTGCGAAGCCACAGCCGCCACCGCGTTACAGTCCGACGTGGCCACCCGCTTGGCCCGCCATTCGTCGCCTCGCAAGGCCTTCGGGCTGGCCATGGCAGCAGTGCGCGAGACCTACGAAGAAACCGGTCTGCTGATCGGCGCGCCCCTCAACGGCCAGGCGTCGCTGCCTCCCTCCTGGCAGCACTTCTACGACACCGGCCAGGCCCCGGCGCTCGGCGACATCGATTTCATTGCCCGGGCGCTGACGCCGCCGCCCTCGCCGATCCGCTTCAATGCGCGCTTCTTCATCATCGACGGCGAACGCGCCGAGGGCCGGCTGGGTGGCAGCGGCGAGCTTCTCGATCTCGACTGGTATCCCCTGGCCGAATTGCAGAAGCTGCCGCTGGCCGACGTTACCGAATTCGTGCTGGATACGGCACTCGACCACATCGCGGCGCCGCCCCAACCCGATCCTACCCGGCCCGTACCCGTGTTCTGCTATCGCAACGAGATTGCCTACATCCGATATGCCTGAGCGCGCGCTCAGCCGCGCCGAGCAGCGCCTGAGCCTTGCCGCCATCATCGCCAGCATCAGCGTCTTCGCCTTCACGCTGGGGCTAAGCTCGCCGATCCTGGCCCTGATCCTCGAGGCCCAGGGTATCAGCGCCGGCCTGATCGGCCTCAACAGCGCCATGACCGCCGTCGGGATCCTGATATCGGCGCCTTTCCTGCCGCCGCTGACGCGCCGCCTGGGCATTGTTCGTTTCATGCTGCTCTGCATCGTGCTGTGCGCGGTCTTGTTGCTGGCGCTACGGGCGGTACCCAACTTTTATCTGTGGTTTCCCCTACGTCTGGTACTGGGCTTTGCCATCAACGGCCTTTTCGTACTCAGCGAAACCTGGATCAACGAAATCGCCGACGATCACAACCGCGGCCGCCTGATCGGCCTTTACGTCACTGCCCTGGCGGCCGCCTTCGCCGCGGGACCGCTGTTGATCCCGATCTTCGGCAGCCAAAGCTGGATTCCTTTCTTGATTGGCGCTGCCGCGATCTCGTTGGCCGCCTTGCCGCTCGTCGCCGTGCGCCATCTGGCGCCCAGCTTCGAGGCCGCCGGCAGCGCCGGAATTCTGGCCTTCTTCCGCTTGGCACCGACACTACTGGCCGGCGCTTTCCTGACCGCCTTCGTCGATGCCGCGGCGCTTTCGCTGCTGCCGGTCTACGGCATGCGGCTGGAACTGGGCGAGGCGGTGGCCGGGCTGATGGTAGCGGCCCTGGTCTTCGGCAACGTCATCTTCCAATTTCCCCTGGGCTGGCTGGGCGATCACATGAACCGTTACCGCCTGCTGATCATTTGCGGCCTCTTCGGCATGGCCGGCGCGCTTTTGCTGCCGGCGCTGGGGGGCGGCCCGCTGCGCTGGCCGTTGCTCATCGTCTGGGGCGGCCTGACCTATGGCGTCTACGCGCTTTCTCTGACCTTGCTGGGTGAGCGCTTCCGCGGCACCGACCTGGTCGCCGGCAACGCCGCCTTTGCCGTCATGTGGGGCGTCGGCGGTATTCTCGGGCCGCTGGCCGGCGGCAGCGCGATGGACGCCATGGGCCCCCAGGGCTTGCCGCTGGTCTTGGCCGCCGCCTGCCTGCTGTTCGTGGTTCTGGCCGTCTATAGGCAGGGCCGCGCGCTTTGGCGGAACCGAGCCTCTTGACTTCGGCCGGAGCGGCGCTATTTTGCCCGCTCGCACCGCCGCCAGGCGGCAACCGGAGCGCCCGTCATGGCCAAACCCACTTCCTTGAAGATCAAACTCGTCAGCACCGCCGATACGGGCTTCTATTACGTCACCAAGAAGAACCCGCGGACGCTGACCGAGAAGCTGACCCTGAAAAAATACGATCCCGTCGTGCGCAAGCACGTCGAGTTCAAGGAAAGCAAAATCAAATAGCCTTTTTTCTTTGTCACTCACGGCGGCGGACCTTCGGTCCACTGCCTGCGCGAAAAAAGGGGACGAAAAAAGGGGACAGGTACCTTTAGCGCCGGAGAGGAAAGTTTGGCACCATCGGCGCCAAAGGTACCTGTCCCCTTTTTTATTCGAGCGGTGCCTCGATGATGACGACGGCGTTGCGGCCCTGGTCCTTGGCCTGGTAGAGCGCCACGTCGGCCCGCTTGATCAGCGAATCGGGACTTTCCGTAATGGTGCCGGTAACGGTGGCACCGACGCTGACCGTCACTTGCAGGCCTTCCTCGCTGGCCGAGGTCTGAAAGAGCTCGTCGGCAATCTGCGAACGCAGGCGTTCGGCCACCACATGGGCCACGGCCAGATCAGTATCGGGCATCACGACGATGAATTCCTCGCCGCCGTAACGCGCCGCCAGATCGATGCCGCGCACATTGCGCCGGATGCGGTCGGCGAATTCCCGCAGCACCTCGTCGCCTACGGCATGGCCATAGGTGTCGTTGAAGTCCTTGAAATGATCGATATCGGCCATCAATAGCGCCACAGGCTTGCCGCCCATGAAGGCACGGGTCACCAGATTGCCGAGATGGCTGACCAGGTAGCGCCGATTGTGCAGCCCGGTCAGGCTGTCGGTCACGGCCATGGCCAAGCTCATCTCGTAATTGTCACGCAGCCGGTCCTGGTAGCGCTTGCGCCGCACCTGGGTGCGCGTGCGGGCCAGTAGCTCGTTGCGGTCGACGGGTTTTATCAGATAGTCGTTGACGCCGATATCGAGCGCCTTGACGAGTTGCTCGGTGGCATCTTCGCTGTTGAGCACCAGGATCGAGGCCTGGCGTGTCTCCTCCATGGTGCGCAGGTGCGAACACAGCCTCAAGCCGTCGCTCTCGCGCATCAACAGGCTAACAATTATGAGATCGAAATCGCCCGAACGCGCGATGTCCATGGCGGCTTCGGGCTCTTTCTCGCGCACCACATGGCAGAGCGGCGTCAGGGTTTCCTCGATGACCTCGCCGTCGGTCACGCTGTCATCGATCACCAGCACCTTGGCGCCGGCCTGGTCGAGCTCGGTATCGGCGGCGATCTGGTCGAGTACGCCGAACTCGCTCGAGGTTTGCTCGCGCAGACGAAACTCGTCCATCATCAACTTGAGCCGCACCAAAGAGCGCACCCGGGCAAACAGCGCTATGTCGTTGACCGGTTTGGTAAGAAAGTCGTCGGCCCCTGCCTCCAGCCCGCGTACCCGATCGGCCGGCTCGCTCAGCGCCGTCACCATCACCACCGGCACATGGGAGAGCTTGGGATCGGCTTTGAGGAGGGTGCAAACCTCGATGCCGTCCATCTCCGGCATCATGACGTCGAGCAGTACGATATCGGGTGGATCCTTGGCCATCAGATCCAGGGCTTCGCGTCCGCTAATGGCGGTGGCAACGTCGAAGTACTCGGCCGACAGTTTGGCTTCGAGGACCTTTACGTTGGGAAGTATGTCGTCAACGACAAGAACGCGGGCAGGCATCTGTGAAACACTTGCTGGAAACCGCGGGCCGACAGCAGGGAACCGCTGGCCTGGAGCGGCTAGTCGTCATTGATGAATTTCTGCACAGTGGCCACCAGTTCATCGATCCGGATGGGCTTGGCGATATAGGCCTCGCAGCCACCCTCGCGAATGCGATCCTCGTCGCCCTTCATGGCGAAGGCAGTCACGGCGATGATCGGAATCGACTTCAATTCGTCATCGGCCTTGATCTGGCGGGTGACCTCGAGACCGGAAACACCGGGCAACTGTATGTCCATGAGGATGAGGTCCGGCCGATGCTCGCGGGCCAGTTCCAGTGCCTCGTTGCCGTCTCGGGTCTGCAGCGTGTCATAATTGTGGGCTTCGAGCAGATCGTGAAACAGCTTCATGTTCAGTTCGTTGTCCTCGACGATGAGGATGGTTTTCGCCATAGGCTCGATCCGTTCTGATGTGGCTTGGAAATCCTTGGATAGGTTACCGCCTGAGGCGCCCCCCTCTTCCACAATCCCTTGATTTCTAGCATTTTGAGCGCCCAAGGCAAAGGATTTGCGTCTTGCTAGTGCGCCTGGCGAAAGATTCGGTTACCCTCGCGCCACTGCCGTCCCGTGGGGGAACCTCGCGAGGAGAGGGAAATGCCAGGGAATCTCCCAGAGTTCGCCCTGCACCAACCCAGGATTCATCTAGGATTTGTCCAGGATTTGTCATGACTCCGGAAAGTGCCGAAACCGTCGCCCTCAAGGCGCTTGCCTTCATTGCGGCCGACAGCGATGAGCTCGAGCGGTTGTTGGCTCGCACCGGCCTGACGCCCGAGACGCTGCGCAGCCAGGCCGGCGATCCGGCGCTGCTCGGCGGCGTCTTGGATTTCCTGCTCGAACAGGATGACCGCCTGCTGGCCTTTTGCCAGGACGCCGGACTGGCGCCCGAGGAGACCACCCGCGCCCGCAGCCGTTTGCCCGGCGGGGCGGGCGAAATGGTTTTGCCATGAGCCGCGAGGGCAGCAGCAAGCGGCAGCCGCCGCCCGAGGTGGCAACGCAACTGGCAGCGCTCGAGCTCGACCCGAAGCGGCCGCTGATCATCTCCGACGCCGACGAGGTTTTGTTCGAGTTCATGGCCGGCTTCGTCGCCTTCATCGAAGAAAACGGTTGCTATTTCGATTGGGCCTCGTTCGCGCTCACCGGCAACGTGCGCGAGTGCGAGAGCGAACGAGCCCTGGACCAGGACGAGGTGCACGAGCTTTTACAGGCCTTCTTCGACGACCGCGCCGATCGCCTGGATCCGGTGCCCGACGCCGCCGAGGCCTTAGCGGCCCTGGCCAAGCGGGCCCAGGTTATCGTGCTCTCGAACGTGCCCAAGGATTCCATCGCGGCGCGCCAGCGGAGCCTGCGCAACAACAACATGGATTACCCGCTGATCGCCAACAGCGGCACCAAAGGGCCGGCTGTGCGCGTACTGGCGGAACAGGTGCAGGCGCCGGTGCTGTTCATCGACGATATCCCGCACCACCACACTTCCGTGGCCCGCGCGGTCGAGCGGGTGATCCGGTTGCACTTCGTCGCCGACCCCCGGCTCGCCCGCCTGCTGGAGCCGGCCGAGGACAGCCACCACCGGGCCGACACCTGGCCGGCCGCCCGCGCCTTCATCGAGGAACGCCTGACCGAGGCCGGGTTCTGAACCCGGCCGCCAGGCAGAGCCGACACAGAGCCGACACAGAGCCAACACAGAGCCAACACTGGGCACAGCATGAAAGTCCTCGCCCTCCTGTCGCAAAAAGGCGGCGCCGGCAAAACCACTCTGGCCGTACACCTCGCCGTGCACGCCCACCTGTCCGGCGAACGCGTGGCGCTGATCGATATCGATCCCCAGCGTTCGGCCGGAGACTGGTGGCGGGCCCGGGAGGACAAGATGCCGGCCTTGGCGGAATGCCATCCCCGCCACCTCGTCGACGCTCTCAACCAGGCGGCCTCCCGCAGCATCGGGGTGACCATCCTCGACACCCCGCCCCAGGCCGGCCCGGTGGCCGAGATGGTGGCCGGGTTGGCCGGCCTGTCGCTGATCCCCTGCCGGCCCAGTCCCATCGACCTGCGTTCGACGCAACGCACCGTCGATATCGTCAAGAAGGTGCGTGCCCGGGCCGGCATCGTGCTCAACGCCTGCCCGCTGGCCCGACGCGAGGGTGCCGAGCCCTCGATCACCCGCGAGGCGCGCGAGGGCGTGGCGGAATTCGACATCCCCGTGGCTCCGGTCATCATCAGCCACCAGGCGGCGCTAAGCCATCCCACCATGGACGGCCGGACCTACATCGAGGTCTTTCGCGATGGCCGGGCGGCCTATGAAATCGGCGAACTCTGGGCCTGGCTGGTCTATATGGCGCGGGATGCCGATTACCGCCCCAGCCGCTGATCGATGCTGCGCATCGGGGTTGACCTCGGCGGCAGCAAAATCGAGGCCGTGGCCCTGGCAAGCGACGGCAGCATCGTCGCCCGTCGGCGGCTGGCCACACCGCGTGACGACTACGACGCCACGCTGGCGGCGGTTTGCGACCTGGTGCAATCCGTCGAAGCCCAAGCCGGGGGAGCACAATCCAGCGTCGGCATCGGCATTCCCGGCACCATTTCCCCGGCCAGCGGCCTGATCAAGAACGCCAATTCGACCTGGCTCATCGGCCGGGCCCTGGACCGCGACCTGGCCGCGGCACTGGGCCGGCCGGTGCGGCTGGCCAACGATGCCAATTGTTTCGCGCTTTCCGAAGCCATCGACGGCGCCGCGGCCGGGGCGAATCTGGTGTTCGGCGTTATCCTGGGCACCGGCACCGGCGGCGGCCTGGTGGTTGGCGGGCGAGTGATCACCGGCGCCAATGCCGTGGCCGGCGAATGGGGCCACAATCCGCTGCCCTGGCCGGAGCCGGAGGAGCTACCCGGGCCGCGATGCTATTGCGGCAAGATGGGCTGTATCGAAACCTTCCTCTCGGGCCCTGGCTTGGCCCGCGACCACACCCGGGCCACCGGCGAGAACGCCGAACCGGTCGAGCTGGCGTCCGCCGCCGAGGCAGGCAACCCCGCTGCCCGGACCACCCTGGAGCGCTACGAGCTGCGCCTGGCCAAGTCGCTCGCCAGCATCATCAACGTCGTCGACCCGGACGTCATCGTGCTCGGCGGCGGCTGCTCCAATATTGACCGGCTGTACCGGAACGTGCCCGGCCTCTGGGGCCGTTTTGCTTTCTCCGACACTCTTACGACCGAGCTCAAGAAAGCCCGCCACGGCGACGCCAGCGGCGTCCGCGGCGCCGCCTGGCTGTGGCCAGAAATCTGAAAAAATAGGGACAGGGACCTATTTTGTCCTATTCTCTAAAAAGTAGCTGTTTGAGTTTCTTCGTGGGCCGTCTAGGCGTCGCCGTCGGTCTGCCGGAACGGCGCGTGGCGGCCGAGGATCTCGATTTCCTGGTCGATTTCCTGGCGCTCGTGTTCGAGGTAGTGCTCCACAGCCTGGCGAAATCCGCCGTCGCGGATCCAGTGGGCGGAATAGGTGTGCACCGGTACATAGCCGCGAGCCAGCTTGTGCGGCCCCTGGGCGCCGGCTTCGACACGGGCCAGGCCGTTGTCGATGGCGAACTCGATGGCCCGGTAATAGCAAGTCTCGAAATGCAGAAACCGGTGTTCCTCGAGGCAGCCCCAGTAGCGGCCGTAGAGGCAGTCCGAGCCGATCAGGTTTAAGGCCCCGGCGATCCAGTGCCCATTGCGGCGCACCAAAAACAGCGCTATGCGCTCGCCCATGGCCTGGCCCAGCAGGCTGAAGAATTCGCGGTTGAGGTAGGGCCGGCCCCACTTGCGGCTGCCGGTGTCCATGTAGAAATGGAAGAAGGCGTCCCAATGCGCCTCGCCGATCTCTGCGCCCCGCAGGACGCAAAGCTCGAGGTCGTCGCCGAGCGCCTGGCGGCGTTCCTTGCGGATGGCCTTGCGCTTGCGCGACGCCAGGTCGGCGAGGAAATCGTCGAAAGTATCGTAGCCCCGGTTGAGCCAGTGGAACTGCTCGCCGGTGCGTTGCAACATGCCCAGTTCGCCGCCGCGGCGCCATTCGTCCTCGCTACAGAAATTGACGTGCAGCGACGAGATTTCGTACTTCCGCGCGATCTGCACCGCCGCCGCCAGCAGGGTATCGCGCACCGATCCCTGGTCGGGACCCGGCGGGGCCAGTAGCCGGGGTCCCGGCACCGGCGTGAATGGCACCGCCATCAGCAGCTTGGGATAGTATTCGCCGCCGGCGCGTTCGAAGGCATCGGCCCAGCCATAGTCGAAGACGTATTCGCCTTGGGAATGCGACTTGAGATAAAGCGGCGCCACGCCCAGCAGCCGACCTTGGGCGTCTTCCAGCGCCAGGTGGTGCGGCGCCCAGCCGGTTTCGGGCCGCACCGCGCCGCTCTCTTCCAGCGTCTTCAGAAATGCATGGCTGACAAAGGGGTTGTAGCCGCCGGCACAAGCATCCCAGGCGGTCGCGTCAAGGGACGCGATGGCGTTGACAATCCTGGCTGTGACCGGTTCTTGCTCGACGTCGCCCATGGATCCCTAGGTAAATTGGCGGTTCATTCTGCCATAGACAATAAATCGTCGGCCTCTCCCGGCAAGCGCCTTCGGGGGACTAAGGCCTGAAATTCTCGAAGATGAAGTTGTCGGCGTAGCGGTCGGCCAGCGCCTGATGTTCGGCGTTCTTGACGGTGTAGAGCAACAACGGCAGGCGCCGGCGCAAACGCTGGGCAACGTCGTAGGGTTGGCGGTTGAGGCTGTCGACGATGAAATGGGGCCGGCTGAGATAATTGAAGCCGAAACGACGGATCATCATCTTGACCGTCCAATCGACCACAAGGGTGGTGCGGCGCATGGTGCCCGAGAGCTGGCCCCGCGGCACCATCGGTGCCAGGCGACGAAAACAAAGGAGTGACAGAGGATTGTAGGACTGAACGGCAAAGCGGCCGCGGTAGTTTCGCAAAACCTCCCAGGCCGCCGCCTCGAGCCGGCCCGCCTCGGCACTACGGGCCTTGAATTCGATCAGCAACGGCGCCCGGCCGGCCACCCGCTCCAGCACGCGAGAAAGGGTGGGAATTGGCTCGTTGCTGCCTGCCAGGCGCAGTTCGGCCAGCGCAGCCGCCGTCGTTTCGTCGAGGCGCCCCGGCCGACCGGTCAAGCGAGTCAAATCGTCATCGTGAAAGACCATCGGCACACCGTCCGCACTGGCCAAAATGTCGAATTCGACGCCATAGCCCGCAACGACCGCGGCCTCGACGGCGGCCAGCGAGTTCTCCGGCCCACCGCAGCCATGCAGTCCGCGATGGGCGATAGGCCGTTCCGTCAGCCAACCCGGGACTGTTCTCATGGATGGTACCGCGCCGACGGGACCGTCAACGCACCTCGATGACGGCATCAAGCTCGACCGGGATGCTCATGGGCAGATCCGAGGCGCCGATGGCCGAACGGGCGTGACGGCCGGCATCACCGAAGACCTCGACCAGCAAGTCGGAGGCGCCGTTGATGACCTCGGGATGTTCGGTGAAGTCGGGGCCGCAATTGACCAGACCGAAAAGCTTGACCCAGCGGACGATGCGGTCGAGATCGCCGTCGCAGGCTTCTTGCGCCTGGGCCATCAAGTTAAGCGCCGTCAGCGCCGCCGCCTCGCGGCCCGCGTCCAGCGATACCGTCTGCCCGACCTTGCCCTGGACCGGGATCACAGTACCACGCACCGGCCCCTGACCGGCGATGTGGACGAGGTTGCCTGCGCGCGTCCAGCCCACGTAGGTGCCGGCCGGAGCCATGGGCTGGGGCAGCTCGTGGCCCAACTCGGCCAGCCTGGCTTTGATGCGACCCGCCATCTCAGGCGACCTCGAAGACGGCGTCGATCTCGACGCAGACGTCGCGGGGTAGCGAGCCGGCACCGACGGCGAAACGGGCGTGGCGGCCGGCNTCGCCGAAGACTTCGACCATGAGATCCGAGGCTCCATTGATGACCTGGGGATGCTGGCCGAAATCCGCCACCGCGTTGACGTAACCGCCGACCTTTAGGCAACGCACCACACGATCGAGATCGCCGTCGCAGGCAGCTTTGACCTGGGAGATGATGTTGAGGCCGCATATCCGGGCCGCGGCTTGCGCGTCTGCCAATTCGACGACGTCGCCGACCTTGCCGACGTACGTAAGCTCGCCGTTCACGATAGGCACCTGGCCGGCGATCCAGACGTTATTGCCGCTTTGTACCCAGGGCACGTAATTGGCCAACGCGGGCACCGCGTCGGGAATGACGACCCCCAGTTCCACGAGTCGCGCTTCGATCTTACCGGCCATTTTTTGCCTCCTCCTGGTTTCTCTCTCAGCCGCCCGGCCGGCCGCCGGCGCCGCCGCCCAGCTTGACCGCCACGTTCTTGGTCTGGACGTAATTGAGCAGCGCCTCCTGGCCCTTTTCGCGGCCAAAGCCTGAGCGCTTGGTTCCGCCGAACGGTGTCTCGACGCCTCCGGCGAACCATTCATTGACGAAAACCTGGCCGGCCGACAGCCGATCGGCGGTCCAGTGCGCGGTTTCCAAATCACGGGTGTAGACGCCGGCGACCAGGCCGTAATCGGTGCCATTGGCAATTTCGATGGCTTCCTCGGGCTCGTCGAAACCGAGCACCGCCAGCACCGGCCCGAAGACCTCGTCCTGGGCGATCGCCATGTCGGGGCGCACGCCGGTGAAGATGGTAGGCTGCATGAAATAGCCCTCGGCGTCGGCCCGGCGGCCGCCGACGGCGGCCTCGGCACCGGCCTGGCTGCCGCCCAGACAGTAGCCTTCCACCTTGTCGAGCTGGGCGGCCGAGATCACCGGCGTGATGTCGTGGCCCTCGATGCCCGGCCCGATGCTGAGCCCGCGGGCGCGCCCGGTCAGGCGCTCGACCACCTCGTCATGAACCGAATTGTGCACCACCAGGCACGACTGGGCCGAGCAGACCTGGCCGGCATGGGTGAAGATGCCGATGGCCGTGGAGGCCACGGCCTGATCGATATCGGCGTCGGCATAGACGATGCCGGCCGACTTGCCGCCAAGCTCCATGATGCAGGGAATCACCCTCTCGGCCGCCGCCTTGAGAATGCTGCGTCCGGTCGCAACAGATCCCGTGAAGACAATGTGATCGACGTCGCCATGGGCCGCCAGCGCCGCCCCGGCGTCATGGCCGTAACCGCAAATCAAATTGACGGCTCCCGACGGCACACCGGCGCGCTCGATAGCCTCGACCATCAGCGCCATGGAGAGCGGCGAAAGCTCGGGCGACTTGATAACCACGGTGTTGGCAGTGGCAAGGGCGCAGGCAATGGATCGGGCAGCGATCTGCAAGGGAAAATTCCAGGGCACGATCTGAGCCGAGACGCCA
>NZDS01000240.1 GCA_002690215.1 Rhodospirillaceae bacterium
AACGCTGCCCTCAAGGGGCGCCATAAATCTAGGCCAGCTCTTAGTACGCCTGATCCAACGTGACTTGTCTCCACTAATGGTACCAATCCTTGAGTTAGACCTGACACCGTTGGAGGGAAGGGCCGATACGGCTATAGCCCCTGGTAGCGGAGGCTGGATCGGAATGTCCGCTTTTGGCTGAGGCTGTTGAAAAACTCGGTTGAGATGATCTCCGGATCGTGATTCCATCTTACTGATGTTTTCAGTGACGGAGGCGGTGTGATGATGGGGCAAGCAGTCGGTCAACAGGACCGGCTATTCTACGAGTTCAACCTTGAAGACCGCGTACCAAGCAATCATCTGCTTCGCCGGATCGATGCGGTTCTTGATCTGAGTTGGCTGCGCGCCGAGCTTTCGCCTTTTTACAGTCATACGGGATGCCCTTCGATCGATCCGGAGCTGATGATCCGGATGCTTCTGGTCGGCTACTGCCATTCGATCCGTTCCGAGCGTCGGCTGTGCCAGGAGGTCGAGCTCAACCTGGCCTACCGGTGGTTCTGCCGGCTCGGGCTTGAAGACAAGGTTCCCGATCATTCGACCTTCTCGGTCAATCGCCATGGACGGTTCCGCGACAGCGATATTCTGCGCTCCGTGTTCGAGAGCGTGGTGCGCCGGTGCATGGAATCCGGACTGGTTGGCGGCGAGGGCTTTGCCGTGGATGCCAGCGTTATCGAGGCCGATGCCAGCCGCTTCGCTCGGGTCGAGGGGGCCGAGATCGATTGGTCGGAAGAGCAGTTGTCTCGGCGGGCGATCAAGGAATATGTCGATGCGCTTGAGAGCGAGAATGCGCCGATTAACCCGGACCGCAAACCGAAGGCAATATCTCCGAGTGATCCGGCCGCCGCGTGGACCACGCGGGGTCGCTACAAGGTCATGTTCGGCTACAGCCTCAACTATCTGATGGACATGAAGAACGCCGTCATCGTCGATGTCGAGGCGACGCCGACACGCATTTCCAAGGAGGTCGAAGCCACCGAGACCATGATCGAGCGGACGCAAGAGCGCTTCGCCCTCAAGCCCCGTCACATCGCCGGGGATGTGGCCTACGGCACCGGCAAGATGCTCGGCTGGCTCGGGCAACAACGGATCGAGCCGCATATCCCGGTCTGGGACAAGGGTGCGCGTGATGACGGCACACTCTCGCGTGGCGACTTCGCCTTCGATAAGGACGGAGACGTCTATGTCTGCCCCCAAGGCAAGGCACTCAAGACCACCGGCAGGGTCCACGACGGCAAGACGCTCTTGTACAGGTCATCCAAGCACGACTGCGATCCCTGTCCGTTGAAGCCCAAGTGCTGCCCGCGCGCGCCATCACGAAAGATTCCTCGCGACATCAACGAGGCCGCCCGCGATCACGCCCGTTCCCTGAACGGCGGCGAGGCCTATAACCAGTCCGCCCGTGATCGCAAAAAGATCGAGAGGTTGTTCGGGGAAGCGAAGCGCAATCTGGCATTTACGAGGCTCCGATTGCGCGGCTTGAGCGGCGCCAAGGATGAGTTCTTGCTGATGGCAACGGCGCAGAACCTGAGACGTCTGGTCAAACTCGTCTCAAGACCGCCGCCAAGATCGGTGATGGCCTGATCCATGCGTAAAAACGACAACCGAACAGGAAAAAAATGAAAAACCCGCCCCGGCATCGGTCGGAGGCGGGAGAAAAAGTCCGCTTCTATTAGAAGCGGACATTGAGAACGGCTTCTGGCCGGAGTTCTTCAACAGCCTCGGCTAAAAGCGGACCTGGCGGCATGGACCGCCCGACGTCCGCTCCTGGGCGCTAAGCGGACATCGGAATGGCAAGCAAGAAGGCTGCTATCGCGCGTAGGGGGGCGAAAAGAAATGCCGGGTCCGTCGGGCAATTTCTGAATGGGTCCTTCTGGATTTTGACGCCCACCGTCACCTTAAAAAGGACATCCCCATGGACGATCAGGGAACCCCGCCGCCCGTCAGCGACAGCGCCGCCCTGCGCCAGCGCATGGGCGAGCCGGTGGCGCACGTCGCCACCAAGGAGATGCCGTGTCTGGACGAGTACTGCCGGCACTTCATTTCGCTGTCGCCGTTCCTGTGCCTGGGGACCATGGACGCCGACGGCAAGGCGGACGTCAGCCCGCGCGGCGATCCGCCGGGCTTCGTCACCGTTGTCGACGACCGCACGGTGCTCATTCCCGACCGGCCGGGCAACCGCCGCGCCGATTCCATGTACAACATCCTGGCCAACCCGTCGGTGGGCCTGCTTTTCCTGGTGCCCGGCGTCGAGGAGACCCTGCGCCTCAACGGCCGCGCCACCATCGTCGAGGATCCGGCGCTGTTGCAGGGCATGGCGGTGCGCGGCAAGGCGCCCAAGCTGGCCATTCGCGTCGACATCGAAGAGGTGTTCTTCCACTGCGCCAAGGCGCTCAAGCGTTCGCGCCTGTGGGATCCCGACAGTCGTATCGAGCGCGCCGACTTTCCGCGCTACGGCGAGATCATCCGCGACCAGCGCAGGCCCGGCGAGGACGCCGATGAAATCGAGGCGGATCTCCAGGAACGCTACAAGACGGATATTTACTGAGCGCCGCCGTCCCTCACAGCCAGCGCCCGACGCGCCCCTTGTAGTGCCGGTAGGCGTCGCCGAACTTGGCTTCCAGGTAGCGCTCCTCGGCGGCGATGACGCCATAACGCATGACGGCGAGAAGCGGCACGACGAGCACCAGCACCCACCCGCTATCGGCGGCCACGCCGATGGCGCAGTAGATCAGGGTTAGGGCCACGTAGATGGGGTTGCGCGAGAAACGAAACGGTCCCTCGATGACCAGCGCCGTCGAAGGTTTCCACGTCTGCACGTTGGTGCCGGCACCGCGGAAGCGCCGGAAAGAGAGTACGGCCAGGGCCACGCCGAGGGCGGCCAGCGCGCCGCCCAGGGGATAGCGCGCGGCATCGGCCATGAACGGGGCCGGCCACCCATAGTCGAGCCCCAGCCCGGCGGCGAGGAAGGTGAGGTAGATGAGGGGCGGGCGGGCGATGACGCCGGGCCGGTCCTGGCCGCCGCCGGGCTTCCGAGGGTCGTCGATGGTGGGCGCATCGCTCATGTTGTTCTCCGTCTCCCGTGACCGGCCGTTTTCGGCGCGCCCCGAATTTCCGAGGGCGGGATCAGTGATGTCCCTTCCCGGTCATCAGGCTATTGAAGGTTGCCTTTTGCTCCTTCGAAAGCGTCGCGTAAAGGCGTTCGAAGGCAGGGCGCACGCGCCGCAGTCCGGCCAGTCCGGCCGTCAACAGGGTCTCCAGTCGGGCCAGGCGGTGGGGCGCCGGCGCCGGCGATTCCGAATCGGCCGCTTCGCCGCAAGCATCCTCGATCGAGGCGCCGGCGGCGCGAATTTCGCCCTTGAGTTCCGACCACGCGGCGTTTTGCGGCGGCGTAAATCCTGCGGCCTGTTCGATGGCGGTAAGGGCGTGGTCGAGCCCGTCCTCCTGGATCCTGCTGCAAAACCGGCCGTGGCCCTTGCCGCCTGGCCGATGCGACCAGCCGCGCTGATGGGGGACGGAATGGCTGCTCGTCCAGCCGTGAGAGTTCCCGTGCGCCGCCTCCGCCATCAGGACCGGGGGTGTCCAGTTGGGTCCGGCGAGGGCGTGCGTAAGGCCCGCCGCCGAAACCGCCGATACGAGTGAGATTGCAATTACGTGGGTGCGTCTCATCGCCTTAGCTCCTTGCAGTGCGTGTTGACGTTATCAAATATGACAATAAGATTGTCATATTGACATTATAATTGTCAATAGTAAATTTATTCGTTATGTTCAAGGGCCTGTGGCCGCCAGGACGGGCCGCCGAAACGGGGAGGGACGGGGCGTGAGCGACTCGGGAACAGGGCGAACGGGGGAGGGCGCGGCCCTCTTCGATGTCGTCGTCGAGGTAAGCCGAACGTTTTTCCGCCTGCGTTCCGCGGGGAAGCGCATCGGGGCGGTGAGCCCCTGGGGTGGCGGGCTGTGGGGGTTCCTGCGCTCTCTGCACATGCAGGGGCCGCAGACCGTGCCGCAAATCGCCCGCGCCCGCCCGGTTTCCCGCCAGCGCATTCAACGCCTGGCCGACGAAGCGGCGGAGGCCGGCCTCGTCGAATTCACCGACAACCCGGCGCACCGGCGCTCCAAGCTCGTGCGCCTGACGCCGGAAGGCGCCTCCATGGTTCGGCGGCTCACCGAAAACATCGCCGATATCAGCGAGGAACTGGCCGACGGCATGGACGAACAGGAGTTGCGTACCACGGCCAAGGTGTTAAGAATGTTGCGTGAGAAGCTGGAAGCGGCGTGAATCGGCCGCGCCCGGCACTCCCTACGCGGAAATTGCTAAATGGCCAGGCCCCGTGACATCCCCGCCAAGCTCCATCGCCGCTTGGCCGGCATGGCGGCCGCCCTGCTGCTCTCCCTTGCCTTCGCCCATCCCGTGGCGGCGCAGGAGAGCAAGTTCCTGCGCATCGGCACCGGCGCCATCGGCGGCACCTACTTCCCCATTGGCGGCCTCATCGCCAACGCCATCAGCAGCCCGCCGGGATCGCGCTCCTGCGAGGCCGGCGGCAGCTGCGGCGTCCCCGGGCTCATCGCCGTCACCCAGTCGACCCAGGGTTCCGTCGAGAACGTGATCGCCGTCGGCGGGGGCGAACTCGAGACCGCGCTCACCCAGGCCGACATCGCCTATTTCGCCTATTTCGGCAAGGGCGTCCTGGCCAAACAGGGGCGCTTCGGCAATCTCAGGGCCATCGCCAATCTGTTTCCCGAGATGGTGCATCTGGTGGTGCGCCGCGATTCTGAAATTTGGGAAGTGGCCGGGCTCAAGGGAAAGCGCGTGAACCTCGGCGAAAAGGGATCGGGAACGCTGGTTGGCGCCCATATCATCCTCGCCGCCCACGGTCTCAAGGAGGCAGGCGTCAAGTCCTCTCATTACAAGGTGGGCAAGGCCAGCGACCTGCTGCGCGCCGGCAAGATCGACGCCTATTTCATGTTCGGCGGGCTTCCCGTGAACGCCGTTGCCGTGCTTGCGGAAACCGGGGGAATCCGCCTTCTGCCGATCGCCGGCAAAGCCGTCGTGGCCATCCGCGAGGAACATCCCTTCTTCGCCGAGGACGTCATCGCGGAAGGCACCTACAAGGGGATCGGCGCGGTGGCCACCTTAAGCGTCGGCGCCCTGTGGGTGACGCGCCTCGAGGTGAACGCCGATCTCGTCTATGGGATGACGCGGGCCCTGTGGCATCCGAGAAGCCGCCGCGTGCTCGACGGCGGCCATGCGCAGGGAAGGCGCATCCAAGTGAAAAAGGCGCTCAACGGCGTCGCCATCCCCATCCATCCGGGGGCGCTACGCTATTACGAGGAAGCGGGCCTGACGCGGGCACCCCTGGAGTAGCGGTTCCGCCCGGATCACGGTTCGGCTGCCGCGGCTGCCGCCCACTCCTGCATCTCGGGAAGCTCCCATACGGCGTCGGCATAGTCCCTGTCGGCGCCCTCCAGCGCCACGCCATAGGTGCGGAAGCGCGAAACCACCGGCGCGAACATGGCGTCGGCCAGGGTGAAGTCGCCGAACAGGAATGGAGCGCCACCGAAACGATCGCGGCAGTGCGCCCACACGGCGAGGACGCGGGCGACGTCCTCGGTGACGCCGGGCGCGAAGCCCTCGGCCGGCCGGCGGTCGCGCATGTTGAGGGGCCTATAAGTGCGTAGCGCCACGAACCCGGCGTGCATCTCGGCGCTCACCGCCCGCGCCGTGGCCCGCGCCGCCGCGTCCTCCGGCCACAGTCGCGCCTCGGGGAAGAGTTCGGCCACGTACTCGCAGATGGCCAGCGACTCCCAGATGATCGTCTCGCCGTGGCGCAGCACCGGCACCTTGCCGCTTGGCGTCCGGGCATCGAGCGCCGCCCGCGTGTCGGAACGATCGAGGGGTATGACGTGCTCGGCGAAATCGGCCCCGGCGCGCTTCAGCGCCAACCAGGCGCGCAGGGACCACGACGACAGGTTTTTGCTGCCGATGACCAGGGTCAGGGCGTCCATGGTGACCTCCTTTGTCCGGGACCGGCACTTAACGGCCGGCGGTGGCGCACTTGAACCATATCAAATCACCGGCGGGGCGGGGCGCGGTTCCCATCCCGCGAGCATATCCAAATCAAGGTCGCAGATATTGCCAACTAGGCGAAAATTAGTTACGCTAGCGAAATTATCTCGGCGCTGTTTCATGCGAATCGCGTCGAATATTGCCATGTCAATACGGAACGAATCAGTAATGATGACCGATATGAACGAGATTCAGGCGCTCGACCTTTGGCGGCGGACCGTGGTCTCCAGCGTACGCCTCGCGGCTCCCGATCTGACGGCGCGCCAGATGGCATTGCTCCTCAACGTTTATCTGACCCCGCCCCCGCACACCGTGCGCGGCATGGCGGAGAAATTGAGGGTATCCAAGCCCGCCATCACGAGGGCGATCGACCGCTTGAGTTCCCTGGAGTTCGTGAGGCGCAAGGTGGACGAAAACGACCGCCGTAGCGTTCTCATCCAGCGCACCGTGCGCGGCTCGGTCTTCCTGAGGGAGTTCGGCGAGTTGATCCTCAGCGCCGGCCACGCGTTGCAGGACGCCTGAAGACGCACCCTCCGCTTTCGTTCATCCCTCGGTCCGGCTAGGCGGTGCGCGGGACGCGCTCGCCGGCATGCTGGTAAACGTGAAGATAAGTGGGCAGGATCGCTTCCGCCGCCGCCGCTTCGATTCCCAGATCGGCGAGGGTCAAGGCCCCGGCGCTCACAACGTTGTCCCGTTGCAAAAGTCTCAGCTGATCGCGCGTCAGCAGCGGCACCGGCGCCAATTCCAGGAACCATGCCTGGATATTGGCGATGGCGAAGGGCCACGGGACGAGCAGGCGCCGGCGCCCGATGGTGGCCAGCATGAGTTCCATGATCTCCTTGAAGCTGTACACCCGTGGACCGCCCAGCTCAAAGGTCCGTCCCTTGCTGTCGTCGGCACTCAGCGCCCCCATGATGGCGTCGGCGACGTCGCCCGCGTAGACGGGCTGGAACTTGGTGCCACCGTTACCGTAGAGGTCCACCTTGACGAGCCCATCCTCGCCGAACAGCGAGACCTTGGGAATGGTGGGGCACCCGAACACCGGCAGGACCGGTAACAGGCGCGCCATCCCGGCAAACAGATTGAAGAATTTGTCCTCGGATCCGAAGACGACGCTGGGCCTAACGACGGTGGCGTCCGGGAAGGCGTCCAGCGCCGCCACCTCTCCGGCCGCCTTGGTGCGGCCATAATCGGCGGGGGAGTTCGCGTCGGCGCCCAGCGCCGAGACCTGCACGAGGCGCCGCGCCCCGGCTTCCTTGGCGGCGGCGGCCACGTTGGCGGCGCCTTCCACGTGGACGCGCTGAAACGTGCTCCGGCCCCTTTCGAACAGGATGCCGACGAGATTGACCACCGTATCGGCCCCGGCCACCGCCGCCCCGACCAGCGCCCGATCCGTAACGTCGGCCGGCCAGGGGACGATCTGGCCGACGTCGCCCAGCGGCTTGAGATAGTTGGTGCCTTCCGGATCGCGCACCGCCACGCGGACGATGGCACCCTCCGCCGCCAGGCGCTTGACCAGGTGGCGCCCAAGGAACCCAGATCCACCGAACACGGTGACGACACGAGGATTCATGGCGGCCTCCCATTCCTTGAAACCGTCCCCCCCAGGGTCGCGCCCGACACGCGGCGCCGGGGCAGGCGGGACCCTTGGCTTACAATGCCCCGGCGAACGGCGTCAACCGTTGAGCCGCCCGGGCGGCTTCCCGGCGCCGCGAATCCCGGTTGACAGGAACGGGAAGGCATGGGTACGACTCGGCGTGCCGACGAACCGGGACAGACATTTTTCCTCGGTGCCCAGGTGGCGGAATTGGTAGACGCGCAGGTTTCAGGTACCTGTGGCCGCAAGGTCGTGGAAGTTCGAGTCTTCTCCTGGGCACCATTCTCCCGTGTAAATTCTAGTGGAGAGCGTGCCGCTTGAAAGCCAAGAAACATACCATTGAGCTGCACCAGGGAGATCTCCCCAAGGGCCTCGACTTCGGTACCAGTATTGCCGTCGATACGGAGACCCTGGGGCTCAATCCGGCCCGCGACCGGCTGTGCCTCCTGCAACTGACGTCCGGCGACCGCATCTGCCATCTGGTGCGGTTCACGGGCGCTTCCTACGATGCTCCCAACCTCAAGGCCGTGCTCGCCGATGATCGTGTCACCAAGTTATTCCATTACGCGCGTTTCGATTTGGCCGTCATCGAGCGCTATCTCGGCATCGCCTGCAAGCCGATCTATTGCACCAAGGTCGCCTCCAGGTTGACGCGAACCTATACCGATCGCCACGGGCTGCGGGACTTGTGCCGGGAGCTTCTGGGGGTTGAATTGGATAAGAACCAGCAGTCCTCGGACTGGGGTGCCGAAAACCTGTCGGCGGCGCAGAAGAAGTACGCTGCCGCCGACGTGATTCACCTTCACGCGCTACGCGATAAGCTCGACCACATGCTGGCGCGCGAGTCGCGAACCGAATTGGCCGACGCCTGTTTCCGGTTCCTGCCGACGCGCGCGCGCCTCGATGCCGGAGGCTGGAGCGATCCCGATGTCTTCTCCCATTGATCCGGCGGCAGCCACCCGCTTTCCTTGAAAATATTGGTTTTGTTGACGAATCGCCGCTTCCGGCGCATACTTCGAAGGCTACGGAAGGGGTAATCATCCTTCAGCCTCACTATATGTTGAGTGTGGCAAAGCTTCCGGGCCACGCCAGGACCCGGGGCGGGAAGCAAAGCGCGATCGCCGATGAATGTAAGTCCTGACAAGGCCGTGCCGCCAACGGACGACGCCGGCGCCGAGGCCGATCTCGATTCCGCCAGGAGGGTTCTGCGCCTGGAAATGGCGGGGCTGGAAGCCTTGGCGCGCAGTCTCGGCGAGCGCTTCGTCGCGGCTCTCGACCTTATGGGCGGGGCCAAGGGCCGAGTCGTNNTCNNCGGCATNGGCAANAGNGGCCANGTNGCCCGCAAGATCGCCGCCACCCTGGCCTCGACCGGGACGCCGGCGCTGTTCGTGCACCCGGCCGAAGCGAGCCACGGCGACCTGGGCATGATCACCGAGGACGACGCCGTGCTCGCCCTGTCGAATTCCGGCGAAACCGAGGAGATGGCGGATATCGTGGCTTACGCCAAACGCTTCGAGATTCCCCTCGTCGCCATTACCGGCAAGCCCGACAGCGCGCTCGCCGAGGCGGCCAGCGTCGCCCTGATCATTCCCGAGAACGACGAGGCCTGCCCGCTCGGTCTTGCCCCGACCACCTCGACAACCGTCATGCTGGCGCTCGGCGACGCCATCGCCGTCGCCCTGCTCGAGCGCAAGGGGTTTTCGGCGGACAACTTCCAAGAGCTGCACCCCGGTGGCAAATTGGCCCGCCGGCTGCTCAAGGTCGCCGACATCATGCACGGCGAGGAAGAGCTTCCACTGGTCGACGGCGATACCACCATGGCCGACGCACTTCTCGTGATGACCGCCAAACGTTTCGGGTGCGTCGGCATCGTCGACGGCTCCGGCCGCCTCGAGGGAATCGTCACCGACGGCGACCTGCGCCGGCACATGAGCCCCGAGCTGCTTGCCCGCAAGGCCGCCGAGGTGATGAGCCGCCATCCCCACACCATCGCCTCGCAGGCCCTGGCCAGCGAGGCCGTGAGGGCGATGAACGAGCGCGCCGTCACCAACCTGTTCGTGGTCGACGGTGGCCCTCCCGTGGGCATCCTGCACATCCACGATTGCCTGCGCGCGGGCGTCGCCTAAGTGGATATAATCTAACCTATGGGATCCATATGTTAGATTATATCCACTAAGGTCGAGCCTGCGCCGTGTCCGCAACATCCGACGCCCAGACTCCCGCCGGCGCCATCACGCCGCCCATCCCGCACGACAGCAGGGCCAGGCATTTGGGCCGCCGCGCCGCCGCGGTACGCAACCGGATCGCCGGCTACAGCCGTTTCGTCAACCTGATGAAGGTGCTGCTTCCCGCGGTCGCGGTGGTGCTCGTCATCCTCATCGGGGCATGGCCGCATCTGCAGACGAAGGACGACCGTTTCCGTATCGGGTTTTCCGCGCTGAAGGACCGCGACACGGAAGATCCCGCCATGATCAATGCCCGCTTCATGGGCACCGACAAGAACGCCCAACCGTTTGCGATCACCGCGGATCTCGCCAAGAACCTGGTCAAGGGCACGGCGAAGGTGGAACTGGAAATGCCCAAGGCGGACATGATGCTGGATGACGGCACATGGCTCGTGCTGACCGCGGAGACAGGCATTTACAGCCGCGAGACGCGCACCCTGGAGTTGGTCGGAGCGGTCAATCTGTTCCATGATTCGGGCTATGAGATCCGCACGGCGAAGGCACGCATAGATTTCATCCAAGGCGCCGCCTCCGGAACCGACCCGGTGCGCGGGCACGGCCCGTTCGGCGAGTTGGTGGCCGAGGGGTTCGACCTCGAGAACAAAGGCAAGATCATCCACTTCACCGGTAAGAGCAAGCTGGTTCTCTTCCCCGGTATCGATGGGGACGAGTGATGAATCGCACCGGCCGAGCGGCACTGGGCGTCGTCCCATGGACGGTCCTGGTGCTGGCGCTCATCGTTGGGTTTCCAGGGAGCGCGTGGACGCAAAGCCTCAACATTGGCGGCGCAAGCTCGGAATCACCGATGGAGGTTTTCGCCGACGAGGGCATAGAATGGGAACAGGAACGCAAGCTGTTTACGGCGCGGGGCAATGCGCGGGCCATACGCGGCGAGGTCGAGGTTACGGCGGACGTGCTGCGTGCCTATTATCGGGAAAAACCGGGCGGCGGTTCAGACATCTGGCGGCTGGACGCGGAGGGCAACGTGAAGATTTCGTCCCCCGGCGAGACGGCCTTCGGCGACACGGCAATCTATGACATCGACAACGCCATCCTGGTTCTCAAGGGCCGCAAGGTGCGCTTCGTCACCGCCGAGGACGAAGTGACCGCCGACCGCCAGCTCGAATATTGGGAAACCAAGCAAATGGTGGTGGCCCGCGGCAACGCCTACGCGGTGCGCGACGCCAAGAGGCTGCGCGCCGACGTGCTCAGCGCCCATTTGCGAAAAAACAAGGATGGCAAGACGAAGATTTACCGGGTCGACGCTTTCGACAACGTGCACATCGTCGCCGAGCAGGACACGATCACCGCGGACCGCGGCGTCTATGACGTGGAAAGTGGTATCGCGACCCTCACCGGATCGGTTAAATTGTCTCGTGATGACAACCAACTAAATGGCTGTAGCGCGAAAGTGAATCTCAACACCGGCATCAGCAGACTGAAAAGCTGCACCAGCCCGGGAACCGGAAAATCCCGGGTCCGGGGTCTCTTCCATCCGCGAAACATAAAGAAAAAATAAATGCATGGGAGTCTAGGTTTCCGCGAGGACTCGGGACGCCGACCAGCCATATGACACAAAAACCTCAACTTCCCCCGAATAGCCTGCCCGATGCCGACGGCAAGGACAGGGGTCCGCGCCTGGTCGCCAGCGCCGGCAGGCTGGAAGCCAGAGACCTTGGAAAGGGTTTCAAAAAGCGGCTCGTGGTGCGCGGCGTCTCGCTTTCCATCGGGCGCGGAGAGGTGGTGGGGCTGCTCGGCCCCAACGGCGCCGGCAAGACGACTTGCTTCTATATGATCACCGGGTTGATCCCGCCGGACAACGGTACCGTCGTCCTGGACGGCCAGGATATTACGGATCTACCCATGTATCGGCGTGCTCGCATGGGTATCGGGTATCTCCCGCAAGAGGCATCCATATTCCGCGGCCTGTCGGTGGAACAGAACATCCGCGCCGTTCTGGAGGCGGTGGAAAAGTCGCGCCGCCGCCGCCAGACGATGCTGGACGCGCTTCTCGCCGAGTTTTCCATCACCCACCTGCGTCACACCCCGGCCCTGGCGCTGTCGGGCGGCGAACGGCGGCGCGTTGAAATCGCCCGGGCCCTGGCCACCAGCCCCCACTTTATCCTGCTCGACGAGCCCTTCGCCGGCATCGATCCCATCGCCGTCGGCGATATTCGCGAGCTGGTGGTTTACTTGAAAAGCTGCGGCATCGGGGTCCTGATCACCGATCACAATGTGAGAGAGACGCTCGATATCATCGATCGTGCCTATATTATCCATGATGGCATGGTGCTGATGGAGGGGACTCCGTCGGACATTGTGGGCAACGAGGATGTACGGCGCGTTTACCTNGGTGATCGGTTTAGGCTNTAGANNCGGTCCGCCATGGCGATAACNCCTCGCCTCGAGATGCGCCAAGGTCAGGCGCTCGTCATGACGCCGCAACTGCAGCAGGCCATAAAACTGCTGCAATTATCGAACCTGGACCTGAAAGACTACGTGGAGCGGGAACTCGAGGAGAACCCTCTCCTCGAGCGTGACGAGGAGGCGCCCGACGGTCCCGATAATGGCGCCTTGGACGGGTCCGCCGAAGGCCTCGCCGAAGACGGCGACGGACCCGAGGACGACCTTCTGGAAAAATTCGATCACACCGAGGCCGGTGGCCTGTCGGAGGCCGACCACGCGGCGCGCGATTTGGATTACGAAGACGAGTGGAGCGACGATTCGCCGGCCGCCGCGGACACCGTGGGACCCGCCGGGGCCACACTGGCCAATTCCGGTTCGGGGGGCGCCGGCGATTTTCAAGACCACGATTCCAACCTGGAACAGACACTTTCGAAACACGAAACCCTGCGCGAACACCTCCTCGCCCAGTTGAACGTCGATTTCGTCGACCCCATCGACCGGATGATCGGCCTTCATCTTATCGACATGGTGGACGAGGCGGGGTATCTCGGCGACGACCTCATGCCGGTGGCCGAGCTGTTGAACTGTGCGCTCGAGCGCGTCGAGGCGACGCTGGCCAAGCTCCAGCAACTCGACCCTCCCGGCATCTTCGCCCGCGACCTCGCCGAATGCCTGAAGCTCCAGCTCGGCGACCGCGACCGCCTGGATCCGGCCATGAACGCCTTGCTCGACAATCTCGACCTGTTGGCCAAGCGCGATATGAAGGGCCTCACCGAGTTGTGCGGCGTCGACGCCGAGGACGTGGCCGACATGGTGGCCGAAATCCGCGCCCTCAACCCCAAGCCGGGGCTTGCCTTCGACCATGCCGTCGCCCAGCCGATCACCCCCGACATTTTCATAAGGCCACGCCCGGGAAGCAGTTGGATTGTCGAACTCAACAACGACACCTTGCCCAAAGTGCTGGTCAACAACCTCTATTACGCGCAAATCAGCCGCGCCGCGCGAACCAAGGCCGACAAGCAGTACATTTCCGAGCAATTCCAGTCGGCCAACTGGTTGGTCAAGTCGCTGCACCAGCGGGCCACGACCATCCTCAAGGTGGCGACCGAGATCGTCCGCCAACAGGAGGAATTTTTCGCCAAGGGAGTGCAGCACCTGAAACCATTGGTGTTGCGTGATATTTCCGAGGCCATCGAAATGCACGAAAGCACCGTCAGCCGGGTGACCTCCAACAAGTTCATGGTGACCCCCCGGGGCATTTACGAACTCAAGTACTTTTTCACCCCGGCGATCGGCAGCTCTTCGGGCGGCGCGCCCCACTCCGCGGAATCGGTTCGCCAGAGAATCAAGTCGCTCATCAACGGCGAAGCGGCGGACGATATCCTCTCCGACGACAGGATTGTCGAGACCCTGAAAGCGGAGAGCATCGACATCGCGCGGCGTACCGTGGCCAAGTACCGGGAAGCCTTGGGAATCCCTTCTTCCGTACAGCGCCGCCGCGACAAGGCCGGGCAATCGCTGGCCCCGGCGCGCCGGGATTGAGGCAGGGGAAAACGAGTCCTTCGGACTATTGACTCTACCGTGAGGCGCCACTACCTTCCCCGCCTTCGCGGACGATCAACGCGGAAGCCGGGTCTTGTTCCCGGCCTCACTACCGCTGGCCAATCGGCCCATACCACGCCAATTCGGACTGTCGTGAGGCCCCTTACGGCTACTCATGGAAATCCTCGTTACAGGTAAGCATTTGGATGTCGGGGAAGCCTTGCGCGGCCACGTCGAATCCAATCTGGACGCCACCGTCACCAAGTATTTCATCAGGGCGGTGGATGCCAGCGTGACCATTTCGCGCGAACCCGACGGGTTCCGCGCCGACATCTCGGCGCATCCAGGGCGCGGCCTGCTGGTGCAGGGCGGCGCCACGGCCGCCGACCCCTACGCCGCCTTCGACGGCGCACTGGAGCGCATCGCCAAGCAGCTGCGCCGCTACAAGCGGCGCATCCGGGATCACCACAAGGGCCGACGCCACGACGATGCCCTGCCAGCCCAGCAATACATCATCGCCGCCGAGAGCGAGGACGAGGAGCTCAAGGAGGCAACGCAGCCCCCCATCATCGCGGAAATGCCGACCGATATCCCCACCCTCAGCGTGGGCGAGGCGGTCATGCGAATGGATCTCGGCGATCTGCCTGTGGTGATGTTCCGCAACCGGGCCGGCGGCGTCTTCAACGTGGTCTATCGGCGGCCCGATGGGAACATCGGGTGGATCGACCCGAGCGGCAGCGACAAAGTGAAGGGATAAAGGTGGCCATGGAGATATCCGAGCTCCTCAAGCCGGAGGGCGTCGTCTCAAACCTGCGCGCCACCAGCAAGAAACAGGCTTTGCAGGACTTGGCGAAACGTGCCGCCGTGGTGGCCGGCCTCGACGAACGCCTGATCTTCGACGTGCTTTTGGAGCGCGAGCGGCTGGGCACCACCGGCGTCGGCGTCGGCATCGCCATTCCCCACGGAAAGCTGGCCGACCTCGACTGCCTCCACGGCGTCTTCGCGCGTCTGGAGCGCGCCATCGATTTCGATGCCATCGACGAGCAGCCGGTCGATTTGATCTTTCTGCTGCTGGCCCCGGAATCGGCGGGGGCCGATCACCTCAAGGCGCTGGCAGGGGTGTCGCGGATGCTTCGCGACAAGGCCTTCTGCGAAAAGCTCCGAGAGACGGATAACGCCGAGGCCCTGTACGCGCTCCTCGCCAATTCCGCCTCCTCTCGCGCCGCTTGAGCCGGGGAGGGTCTTATCGTCCTGGATCGAAATGATCTAAGACGTGAACAAGCCCCGAAGCACGTGAATCGCCCTCTTAAACGCCCGATTCGACGTCGATGGTCCCCGACCGTTTGGCGCTACCCTTGCCGCGAGCGCCGCGGTTTTCGATTTCGATGGTGCGCACCTCTGGTTCGGGGACCATACGCTCAAGCTCGACGTGCAAGAGCCCATTATCGAGGTTGGCGCCGGTGACCTCGATCCCCTCCGCCAAAACGAAGCTGCGCTGGAATTGGCGGGTGGCGATTCCCCGGTGCAGGTATACCTTCCCCGCGTCGTCCTCGCCGCCGCGCCCGCGGATGACGAGCTGGTTGTCCTCGACCGAGACGCTCAAATCCTCCATGGTGAAGCCGGCTACGGCAAGCGTGATACAGAGCGCGTTTTCCCCGACCTGTTCAATGTTGTAAGGGGGATAACCCTCGGCGGAGGCCTTGGAGGCGCGGTCGAGCAACCGTTCCAAATGGTCGAAGCCGAGCAACAGGGGGCTGTTAAATCCGGATATCCGTGCCATGGGGCGTCCTCCTCTGCGGGCGAGCGAGCACGTGGCGGCGGGTCCTCTTCAAGGCACCCGGCCGGCGGACGTACGACGCACCGCCGGCGCGCCGCCTATTTTGGAGAGTGGCGGCATGGTGTCAATAGAAGCGTGCCGGAGGGGAGCGACCCGTGGCGTGCGCCTACTGTTCGATGATGGGGTGGTCCCGCATGCGTTGGACGAACATATCCATCATACGGCGCAGGACCGGGTCGAATTTCTCAAGCCGGTTCAACCTGTCCGTCAGCGACTCCATCGGGATCACGGTCAATAGGGTTTTCTTTTTGGCGCATGCCGTCGCCATGCGCGGCAGGGAATCTATGAGCGCCATCTCTCCGATGATGCTGCCGGGGCCGGCCTCGGCGACGGCCACGTCCTTGTCGCCCGCCAGGCGGGAGATCGCAACGAGACCGGATTTGATCAGGTAGGCCTCATCGCCGGGGTCTCCCTCCCGGAAGATGAACTCGCCGGCGGCAAAGGATTTGGTTTTCAGGCGCTTTTTCGGCGTGACCCTGTCGCGCTTCACTGTGACGTCCTTTTTCTTGGCGCCGCGGTCGCCCCAATGGTCCACGTCCGACTTNTTACCGGTCCCGCTGGCGGTGGCCGCCATCTCCTTCTCGCTTGCCGCCTTGCGCTCGGCGGCGGCATCCTTGTTGTAGTCGATAAGGAGGTTATAGATCTTTCTCGCGAACCTGAGACGCCAGTGATCCGGGAGCTTGGTCGACAGGAGGCGGTCGCGGATGCGCGCCGCCGCCTCGAGGACCTCTTCCCGCCCGGCGCCAGTTTCGACGAGGGCGGACACCGAGCGCAAGCTGCGTACGATCCGTGCCAGTTGCGAGATGATGTGGTGTTGGTTTTTTTGTCCAAAATCGGAGCCCACCAGATCGAGAAGATATTGCACCTTGATCGCCTTGCTGGGAAGCATCTGCAGCATGCTTTCGATGGCGATCTCCGAGCTTTCATTGAGACCGTCGTCGGAATAAACCATCTTGGCGCGTAGGGTGGCGGCCTCGCTGATGCCGCCGCCGTCGGCGATGGCCTTGTGCTCGATCAAAGTGTGGATCAGAACGGAAAAGGCATCCTCCTCGCTGAGTTCGCCTTCCTTGCTGAGGGGCTTGACGCCTCCGATCTCGCGCTGCACCCGTTCCAGCATCACGCCTCTGGTCGCCGTCATATCATGGCGCGGCATGATTTTGTTCAATCGGTCCAGGAAACGTCCGGCCCGCTTTTGCGGCTCGTAGCGCCCGGAGCCGACGGAAATCAGGGTTTGCATGGCCTCGCCGAGGGTTCGCTGATAGCCGAGCAACTCCTTTACCGCATCGGCGCCGTCGAATATCTCGGCCATCACCTCATCCACGTAGGCCATGGCCTCCACACCGGGGTGGGTTTCCGCCTGTATGATCATGAGCTCGAATTTGCGGTCCCAGCCCTTGGCGTCACCGATGTGGGTGGCGAGGGCGGCGCGGATCATGAAGTCACGGTCCTTCTCGTCGACGTTCTCGGCTACCGCGTCGACCATCGCCTGAATGCCCTTCTCTTTCAGCATCAGGTAATATTCCAGGGCGTTTTCCGCGTCCATGGCGCGTTCGGTGACCTCGTCGACCGCCGCGTAAACCTCGTTCATGCGCTTGGTCTGATTGAGGTGGTTGGCCTTGGATTGAACTGTGGCGACATTTTGAACGGACTGGACGTAAAGCCTCTCGTTGCGGCAGAACCATTTCATGTGGCCGGAGTTGTGCATAAGCTCGAGCGCCGTGATGCCGGTCTGGTCCAGGTAGCGCCTGAGCACGCGGCCGACGGTGCGGCGCGACTCGAACCGGTAGTAGTCCTCCAGGCTCCGGCACAGCGGCGCTTCGTCCACCGGCGAGATGGTGACGAACTTACCCGTTCCGCCCCCTCCCTCTTTCTTGTAGACGACCTTCTCGCGGCCCCGATCATCCTCCAAGGTCACCTTGACGGCGTCGAACTGCTTCATGGCCAACAGCGAAATGGCGATCTGGACGGCCCGCTCCTCGTTGTGGGCGGCCGAATACACCGACCAGTCGTCGCCGACGCTCACATGAACTTCGAAAATTGTTTGTGCGCTGTCCGTCACGTGCTTCATCCTGCAAACGGGCCGCTACCCTCGGCGCCGGGGAGCGACTTTGTTCTCTTTTCACATATAGTACGCGCCAGCCGTGTCGAAGGCTAAAAAATCGTGGGACCCAAAAGTATCCATAAGTATCAAAGGCATCCGTGGCGCCGCGCCGCCACCCTTGCCCTCGCCGTTCTGCTGCTGGCGGCCGCGGTGATCGCCCTGGTCCTGCGCGTCGACCGCGAAGCGGACGTGGAGCGTATCGCCACCGTCCGGGAACTCGCCGGCTATTACGCCTCCTTGGGTTACACGCTGGAGGCGCCGGCCACGGAAAACACCCCGGTCCCCCGGGTTTACCTGTCCGCTTTTCCCGAGGATTGGGGCGGCGCCCTGGAGGTGGAGCGGCGGAAGAGCCTGTTCTTCAGATCGGTCATGCCCCTGGTTCTCGCCGTCGACGAATCGATTGGGGAAGAGCGTCGCCGCCTGTTGGCGCTGCGGCGGATCATGGGGCGCGGCGCTACACTGGGGGAAAAGGACGGGCGCTGGCTCGTCGGGCTCGCCGTGCGCTACCAGGTGCGTACGGAAGAAGGCTCCCGGGCGCTTCCCTCGCCGCCCGAGATCGCCGAATTGGCGCGGCGCGTCGATGCGCTGCCGGTTTCCATGGCCCTCGCCCAGGCGGCGGTGGAAAGCGCCTATGGGACCTCGCGTTTCGCGCGCCAGGGAAATGCCCTGTTCGGCCAGTGGTCGACGGGCCAGGGGATCGTGCCGCAAGGCCGGCGGGAAGGCACGGGAGACCACCGCATCGCCGCCTTCGCGACGCTTCTGGACTCGGTGCGCGCCTACGCCATGAACCTCAATACCCACGCGGCCTATCGGAAATTCCGCCTGTCGCGGGCGGCTCGACGCGGCGACGGCGCCGCTCTCGACGGCCATGCCCTGGCCGCCCATCTCGGGCCCTATGCCGAGACCGGCGCCGATTACGTTGCCACCGTGCGCCGCGTCATCCGCCAAAACGGGCTCGGCCGGCTCGATGGGGCCCGCCTTGGGACGCGCCCAGCGGCGCGAATTGAGACCGCCGGTCGATAGGGGGATCGCGCCCTAGCGCACCATCAGGCTCGGCAGCCACAGCACCACGTCGGGAAAGGCGATCATGATGCCCATGACCAGGAGGTTTAGCCCGACGAAAGGCAGCGCGGCGCGGTAGATATCGCCCATGGTCGTGTCCGGCGTGGCGATGCCTTTCATGACGAACAGCGCCAGTCCGAAGGGCGGCGACAGGGTCGCCAGCTCCAAATTCAGGAGCATGATGGCGCCGAACCACACCGGGTCCCATCCCATGGCGATGACGATGGGCATGAACACGGGAAGGGTGACCAGGACAATCGACGTCTGCTCCAGGAACATGCCCAGGAAGATCAGGACCACCTGCATGAGGATGAGAATCCAGATGGGATGCACATCCATGTCGATGACGAGGTTGGTAATGGCCGAGGTGACCCCGATGAAGGCGAGAACCTGGCTGAACGCCGCCGAGCCGGTGAGGATGATCAACACCATCACCGTGATCGAGGCGGCGGCTCCCACCGCCCGCTTGGTCACCTTCCAGGACAGCTTGCCGTAGGCCTTGGCCAGAATAAAGCACAGCAGGGTGCCGACGGCCGCCGCCTCGGTCGGGGTGGCGACGCCCATGAATATGGTGCCGATGACGACGACGATCACCGACAACAAAGGCACCACGTAGCGAAAGGTGTCCAGGACGCGGCGTCCTATCGGGGTGGGTGGCACGTCGTAGGGCGGCGCGATCGACGGCTGAAGGGTGCATCTGATGACGATGTAGGCGGCGTAGACGGCGGCCAGCAGAAACCCCGGAAGGATGATGCCGATGAGCAGCTTGCCGACCGATATCTTGCCGAGACTGGCAAGGATGACGCCCAAGGCGCTGGGCGGAATCATGATGGCGAGGCTGCCGCTGGCCAGAATCGGCCCCAAGGTCATGGATTTCGCGTAGCCGCGCTTCTCCATCTCGGGCGCCAGGGTGGAGCCCAGCATGGCGACGCTGCCCATGGCGACGCCGGTGAGCGTGGCGAGCAAGGCCCCGGCACCGACGGCGAGCAGGGACAGCCGGCCGGCGATGCGCCCCATCCATTCGTCCAACACGTCGATCACCTTGTAGGCGACGCCGGAATGGAACATCACCGTTCCCATGAGGATGAACATGGGTACCGGCACCAGGACGAAGGTGGAGATGGAACTGTCGATGCTGAGAATTAGCTGGCTGAGGCCGATATCGCCGCCCCAGAATGAATAGACCCCGATGATGTTGATCAGGGTGAAGGCGAAGGCGACGGGCAGTCCCATCAGCAACAGAACGCCGAGACCGCCGAAGAAAAAGGCCATGTAGGCCCACCACTCCATGGCCACCTACCTCACACGCTGCCGTCGATGGTTTCCCGCTTCACTTCCCGGCCTTGGTAACAAAGCAGCGCGCGGCGCATGAACTGGAGCCACAGGAAGAAGGTGCCGAGCGGAATGACCATCAAATTCAGGTAGCGCGGGATCTCGATCTCGGCCGGTATGCGGATGCCCTTCTGCCAGGACGTTATGACCTCGGTCAATCCGTAGACGGTTATCACCAGGCAGATAAAAGCGCAGATGACGGAGTTGACGACCCCCAGCCAGCGCTGGGTTTGCGGGCTTAGCTGGGTGAACAAGAGGTCGATCGTTATGTGCTCCTCGCGTCTGAGCACCCAGGCGGCGCCGAGAAAGGTGATCCACAGCAGCATGGTGCCGCTGATCTGGTCGATGCCGATCAGGCCCTCGCGCAGGACATACCGGAAAAAGACCTTGACCGTGACCGTCAGCATGACGCCGACGAGAAGTATCCCCGACAGCACGCCGCCGGTGGTCAGGATCGCGTCGAATATCCGGATGGCTCGTGCGCCGGCATTCATGCGATAGGTTCCCTATTCCTTCCGGGGACCGAAAGCCGGCTGGGATCGGCCTGGAGAACGAGAAAGACGGCGCGACGGCGTTGCCGCTCCCGGCGGCGCCATCGACCCCTAGAAACTCCGGGCCGGCCCGCCCTCGAACGGACGGCGGGCCGGCCCGGCAATGATGTCACCCCGCAGGTGCCGGGGCCGGGAATCCCGTTAGAATCCCATCAGTTTCCTGGCTTCCGCGTAATCGCCGGCGCTCATGACCGTCTTGTAATGCGCCCATAGGGCATCGGCGGCGGTATCCTTCCAAATCTTGGCTTCCGCCTTCGAGAAGTTGATGACCTTCATGCCAGCCTTGGTCATGGTACTGAGCTGCGCCGCCTGGTGGGCCGCCACCCAGCCCAGGGAATATATCTGAGTGTAGCGGACCGCCTCGTGGACGATGTCCTGTACGTCCTTGGGCAGGCTGTTCCACTTCTTCAGGTTCATGGCGACGCCGATGCCGTTTCGGTACAGCGGGTGATTGATGATGAACTTGGAGACCTCATGCCAGCCGAAGTGCGTGAAGCCGTCATAATAGGGCCAGGTAAAGCCCTCGACGGTGCCGCGCTCCAGGGCGACATAAACCTCGCTCGGCGGCAAGGTGACGGGTTCGGCGCCCACCGCCTTGACGACGAAGCGGGTCAGCGGGGGCACCCTGATCTTACGGCCCTTCAAATCGCCGATGCTGGACACCGGTTGCTGGGTGTACATGAAGTGGCTGCCCGTCTTCGGGTCGCCGGAATAATGCCCCAGATAACGGATGCCCTTCTTCTCGTACATCCTGACCATGAAGTTCCACAGGTCGCTGCCCGGTCCGTTGTCGCCGATCTCATAGGGCGATGCCTCGGGCAGATAGCCGGCCTTGACGACGCCCGCCCAGTAGTTCTGGGCCCCGTACCAGACGTCGAAGACGCCCTTCACCAACGCTTCCGGCTGATCGAACGTGGGGACAACCTCGCGCGAGCCCTTGAACGTGATGACCAGCTTGCCCTTGGCGCGCTTGTTGACTTCGTCCATGAACTTGATGCCGAGATCGGCGGCGGCGGAAACCTTCGGCGGCCACGAGCCGACCATGTTGAGCTTTATGGCCTCGGCACCGGCCTGCTTGGCCGGGCCGGATGTCATGAGCAGCGCAAGCAACGCGACAGCTGCCAAGCCGATAAGTGAATGTTTTTTCATTGGGCTCCCCTCCCTGATTAAGATTTCGAATTACGATAACGCACTTCCAACGTACCAAACACCAATCCCTACGGCAACTGAACGGAATTTTGTTCGCAACGCCAAAAGTAATTCATTTATCACTTATGAAGTGTGTCAACTGTTTCATTAGAGAATGCTGGCATCGAGGTGCGCCGATAATTGTATCGTACTTCCGGCGTAGCTCGGTGGTCTGTTAGTGTTCGTCGTCAAGGCGAGGTCCACAAGATCGGTCGAGCGAGGGTCGGCCCGTGGTCCCCATCCGATATCTCGGTCCTTGGGAGAGAACAGTGAAATGAAAATCATCCCCATTCATCACGAACCCATGAAGCCCGAGTTCAACAGCCCCTTCAGCGCCGCCTTCGCGGTCGAGGACGCGCGGCTCATCTTCATTTCGGGCTGTTGCACGGTGCCGAGCTACCACAAGCACCCGCACGACCCCATCGAGGAACGCCAGTGGCTCGACAACGATTTCCGCGAACAAACGGAGCGCACGTTCGCACACATGAAACTCATCCTCGACGCCGCCGGCGCCGACTTCGCCAACATGGTGTTTTTGACGGTATACCTGACCGACGCCGGCAACCAGGACGTATTGAACGAAATCTCGGCCCGCCATTTCGGGAACGACAACCCACCGCCGCGCTCGGTGATCCAGGTCGCCGGCCTGGCCCATACGGACATGATGATCGAGATCGACGGCATCGCCGCCGTGCCCAGGTCGTGAACTCGGGAGAGCACCATGAGCGATGAAATCCTGCCCCCCGGCGTCGATCCCGATACCCGCAAGGTCGCCGTCCGCACGGTCCGCGCCGTCAACGAGGCGGGCACCCGCACGGTTACCTGGGTGCGCGATTACGACCCCATCGTCGCCGACGAGCCGGACACCCTGGGCGGCACCAACACCGGCCCCAGCCCCCTGGAACTGGCCCTGGTTTCCCTGGTCAGTTGCGACGGCGTCATCATCAACGGGGTCGCCCAGGCCATGAAATTCGACTACGCGCGCGTCGAATTCGAGGCCTCCGGCCAGATCGACGTCAGGGGGCCTAAGGGGGTGCGCGGCGTCTGCCCCTATTTCGAGAAGGTTGACCTCGCCATCACGCTGGCCACCGACGAGTCGGACGAGCGCTTCGAGAAGCTGCAGGCCAACGTCGAGTTCCGCTGCCCCATCATCAACCTGTTCCGCGGCGCCGGGGTCGAACTCAACGTCACCTGGCGCCGGGCCGGCCCCGGCCAATGACCGCGAATTAGCGGCTCGCCCTCGCCAGGCAAGAACAAGGGCCCGGCCGTTGCCAGCCAAGCCCTTGATCTAAATGGTGGAGCCGAGGGGAATCGAACCCCTGACCTCTACAATGCCATTGTAGCGCTCTCCCAACTGAGCTACGGCCCCGCCGGC
>NZDS01000028.1 GCA_002690215.1 Rhodospirillaceae bacterium
CGCCATGGAGGAAGGCGCGCTCGAGGTATTGGCCGAGATCGAGGCCCAGGGCGGCATGGTCAAGGCCATCGAGAACGGTTGGGCATCGGCCGAATCGGAACGCTCCGTGGCGCAATACCTCAGCCGTGTGGCCTCGGGCGAACACGTCGTCGTGGGCCACAACAAGTACCGCACGGACGAGCCCGTCGAGCGCAGTGTATTTCGCATCGATCCGGCCTTCGAGCAGAAGCAGAAAGACCGCCTGGCCAAGCTGCGCGCCGAGCGCAACGATGCCGAAGTGACGGCCAAGCTCGAAGCGTTGCGCCAAGCGGTGCGGGATGACAACAACATGGTGCGGCCCTGCATCGAGGCGGCCAAGGCGCGCGCCACCTTCGGCGAGATGACCCAGGCCATCTACGGCGAAATGAAGTCGTTCCGCGAAAACTTCCGCGACCTCAAACTGCGCATGTATGCCTGAGGCAGTTTTTGCTAATTGGCTGCATAGGTGTCGAAAATGAACGCTGCAAAAAGAACCCGGGTGCTGTTGGCCAAGCCGGGGCTGGACGGCCACGACCTGGGCATCAAGGCGGTGGCCCGGGCGCTGCGCGACGACGGCATGGAGGTGATCTACCTCGGCCTCAACGTCAGTCCCGAGACCGCCGTCGGTGCCGCCATCCAGGAATCGGTCGACGTACTGGGCATCAGTTGCCTGTCGGGCTCGCATATGTTGATGACCGAGAAGATTCTCGGTGTCATGTCGGCGCAGAAGGTCGAGGACGTCAAACTGGTGGTCGGCGGCATCATCCCCGACGAAGACGTGTCCGTGCTCGAGGGCATGGGCGTGGCGGCGATCTTCAATACCGGCACCCCGATGCCCGACATCGTCGCCGCCATCAACGGACTGGCGGCCTAGGAACGGCATGGCCGGCGACAGCGCAAGAACCACGAGGACGACGGTCTCGGGCCTCGAACTCAAGTCCCATTACGGCCCCGGCGACGCGTCGGGCAATGCTGATGAGGCACCGGGCCAAGCCCCTTTCGGCCGCGGCATCTTTGCCGAGGGTTACCGTCGCCAGCCCTGGATGGAAAGCCTGGCCTGCGGCTACGGCCTGCCCGAGGAAACCAACCAGCGCATCCGCTACCTGACCAGCGTCGGCCAGGCCGGCTACGCGGGCCGCACCTCGATCAACCTGGTTTTCGACCGTCCCACCTTCTGCGGCCTCGACAGCGATGACGGTCGCTCGGCGGGCGAGGTCGGCAACGTCGGTGTGGCGATAGATTCGCTCGACGACATGCGCCGGCTGTTCGCGGGCTTCGACCTCGACGAACTCAATGTCGGCCTCATCGTCGACCGCGCCGGCCCCTTCATCATGGCCATGTACGTAGCGCTGGCCGATGAGCAGGGCGTGCCTCGCGAGCAACTCCGGGGCATCGTCACCAACAATCCCTTGACCGATTTCTTCTGCTCCAAGACGCCGCTGTTTCCGCCCGAGCGCTGCCTGGAACTGCTGGTCGACTGCATCGCTTTCTGTGCCGGTCAGGTGCCGCACTTCAACTACTGCCGCATCAACGGCTACAACACGCGTGAACTGGGCAGCTCGGCAATCCAGGAAGTGGGCTTCAACCTGGCCATCGCCCGCACCATCATCGAAGCCTGCAGCGAGAAGGGGTTGAACCCCGCGGACCTGGTCGGCAGCATCAATTTCCAATTCTCCCAGGGCCGCGACTTCTTCGAGGACATCTGCAAGATCCGCGCGGCCCGGCGGCTCTGGACCAGGATGCTGATGGACGACTATGGCGTCAGCGACGAAAAGGCCTGCCGTATGAAGATCCACATGCAGACCGCCGGCTCCAGCCTGACCGCCCAGGAGCCCCTAAACAACATCGCCCGCATCGGCCTGCAGGTCATGTCGGCGGCCCTGGCCGGCAGCCAGAGCATGCACATCGCGTCCTACGACGAGGCCCTCGGCATTCCCACCGAGGAAGCAGCCCGTGTCGCCATCAAGACCTCCAAAATCGTCATGCACGAGAGCGGCGCCTGCGACGTCGCCGACCCGCTCGGCGGGTCCTACTACGTCGAGGCCCTGACGGGTGAGATCGAGAGCCACGTACTGGCTGAGATGGACCGCGTCGAGGAATTCGGCGGCGTCCTCAAGGCCCTGGATTCGGGCTACTTCGAACAGCAGATCGCCGATACCGCCTATGCCCTGCAGCGCCAGTACGATGCCGGCGAGCGGGTGGTCGTCGGCGTCAACCGCTACCGCGAGGAGGAGGCCGTTGGCGTCGGCGAGATCTTCCGCCCCGACCCGGAAATTTCGCAAACCGCCGTCGAGCGGGTACGCGCTCTGAAACAGGGTCGCGATCAGGCCGGCGCTCAAGCCGCCATCGCCGCCATTGAGGAAGCGGCGGCGGCGGGCCGGCCGCTGATGCCGTGTTACGTCGCCGCTGCCAAGGCCGACGTCACGTTGGGCGAGATGGTGGCGGCCGTCGAACGCGTCGTCGGGAATTTCCAGTTTGCCGCCATCACGGCCGCAGCGGTCTAAAGGCAAAATGTCGAAACCGGCCATCCGCGTACTGCTGGCCAAGCCCGGCTTGGATACCCACGAGGGCGGCGTCAAGCTGGTAGCGGCGGCGCTCAGGGATGCCGGCATGGAAGTGATCTACGCCGGCGTCTTTCAGTCAAGCGAAAGCATCGTCGCCACGGCACTCGAAGAGGACGTCGACGTGGTCGGCCTGAGTTTTTTGTCCGGCGCCCACCTGGCCCTGACCCGCGACATCGTCGCCGGCCTCGAGGCTGCCGGGCTGGGCGACCGGGCTGTGATTTGCGGCGGCATCATCCCGGACGACGATGTCCCCGACCTCGAATCCTTAGGGGTCAAGGGCATCTACGGACCGGGTACGGCGCTGGAGCGGATCGTCGGAGACGTACGCACACTCGTAGCGCCATGACCGCGACTATCGACGACCTGGTGGCGACGGTGAAGAGTGGCCAGCGTATCGGCCTCGGAATTCCCGAACCCACGGTTTTCCTCGAGACTCTGGCAGAGCGTCGCGACCTCGAGGACGTCACGGTGATCATGGGTTCGCCGGGACCGGGAGCCATCGCGGCGGCGGCCAATCCGGGCCTCAGGTTGCTCACGGTTTTCGTCTCGCCACTGGTGCACGATCTGGAGAGCGAAGGCCGCATCGAATACCTGCCGCTCACTTTCCACGGCCTGACCAGCTTCCTGGCCCGTTGGGCTCCCGATCTGGCGGTGATGATCACGGCGGCACCCGAGGCTGACGGCACGCTCAGGCCGGGTTCGACCATGGCCCACAATGACAGCCTGGTGGCCAGTCTGAAACCAGGCGGCCAGGCCTGGGCCCTGGTCGACGAAAAGCAGCCCCAGGTGCTCGGCGATGCTTTCACGGCGAACGATTTCACCGCCCTGGTGACCGTACCGCCGTTGCCGCCTGGATCCGGCCGTCAGGCCGAGCATTCGCCGCTGGCCGAACAAGTTGCCGGCTTACTCGATGAACTTGTCCCCGACGGCGCCACCCTGGAGGCAGGAGTCGGCTCGCTGGCCGACGATGCACTCTCGCGCCTTACCCACAAGCGCGGCCTGGGCATCCACACCGAGGTACTGGGTCCGGGGCTCCTCAATCTGGTTGAGAGCGGCGCCGCCGACGGGGCCGCCAAGCCCGATTATTCCGGCGAGGCCGTCTTTACGATTTCGGTTCAGGGCATCGCCAGTCGCATCGCCAATGACCCGGCCTACCGCATCCTCGGCGCCCGAAGTTGTGTCGATCCCGCCGTGATCGCGCGAAATCCCATGATGCGCTGCTTCAATTCGGCCATCGAGGTCGACTTCGGCGGCCAGGCCAACGCCGAGGTCATAGCCGGACGCCAGTACGGCGGCGTCGGCGGCCAGGTCGACTTCCTGCGCGCCTGCAGCATGGTCGACGATGCGCTCTCGGTGATGGTGCTGGAATCGACGGCCGCCAGCGGCAGCATCTCGCGCATCGTGCCCGCGCTACCAACCCGCCACGTGGCCACGGCCACGCGCTACGACGTCGACGCGGTGGTCACCGAATACGGCATCGCCTGGCTGCGCGACCGAACGCTCGGCGAGCGTGCGCGAAACCTCGCCGCCATTTCGCATCCCGATTTCCGCGACGAGTTGGAAGCAGCGGCACGGGCGTGCTGAGCTACAGTACAATTATTGATCCTGAAGGGACTTTTTGGCTCCAGCCGCACCGCCTTCTCCGACGACAACAAACGGAGCCCAGAATAGCGGGTGCGCGAAGTAGGGGCGGGTCTCATCGTCGATCAGCGCCAGCATGGCCCGGCGGTGTGCCTCCGAACGTGCGACGCCGGGTTTGCCTGCTTCGGCCAGCATCCGCGTGGTGATCTTGACTGCGGCCTCGGACAGCACCGGCCAATGCGAGACCAAAAGCGCCCGCGAGCCGGCGTAGAAGAACGCCTTGGCCAGACCCGAGAGCCCTTCGGCGCCGGGCGTGCCGTCCGCCGCCGCCGTGTTGCAGGCCGAGAGGATCACCCAATCGGCATCGAGCTTAAGCTGCGCCACCTCGCTGGCAGTCAGCAGGCCATCGTCCCGCTCGCTGCCTTCAGCCGGCGGCGTCAGCACCAGGGCCGGTTCCGATAGTCCCTCGAGGTCGCCGGCGACCAGCCCGTGGGTGGCGAAGGCGAGCACCTTGTAGTCGCTGAGCGACGCTTCTTTTATCCGCATCTCGGTCGCTTCCCGACCGAGGATCAGGGCGCCGTGGCCGGCTCCCAGTGTCCGCGCCAGGCTCTCCAACTCGCCCGCCGAATCCGGCAGCGAGGGCAATTGCCGCACCGATTCGACGTCGGCAACGCCGCGCGACGTGAACAGCGACGCGAGCTTCACCCCGCGCCCCGATCCCGTCTCACCCTCGAGCTGGGGATCGCCGATGCCGAGGAAGGCCCGTGAGGCCCGCGCCCGCTTGGCAAAGGTGCGGAGCGCCCGCAACGAAGAGACCGAGGGCAGTGTCGTCATGGCATATTTGCGGGCCAGCCAGGCCGTCTGGCGGTAGCCCGAGAAGTCGCTGAAGTCTCCCTGGCTGTCCTTGGTTACCAGCACACCGAGCGGCAGGCTTTGCAACGCCCCGTCCGGCACCACGAACACCTGCCGGGCACCCTCGAGCAGGTGCTCGACCGGCTGGAACAGTTGTTGGTAGAGCTCGAAGGCCCGGGTGGTATCGAAGCGGGGGATGTCGGCAAGGCTCTGGACGTTGCTCGGGTCGAGCCCCCGGCGCAGCGCCGTGACAGCCTCTTCAAGTTCCTTTGCCCCCAGATCGACCTGCTTGGCCAGCGCGCGATCGCGCCGCAGCACGAAGACGAAGCTGGAGTCCTCCCAGACCAGATAGCTTAGCAAGGCCTCGTCCGCGGCCAGCAACGCCTGGGCATCAGTCAGCGCCACCGGCTTCGGCGCGGTGAGTTCGGCGAATTGCGGAAAGGCTGTCGTGAGGCGCCCATCGATCTCCTTCATCGCCTCGTCGAGCGCCGCCAGTTCCCGGCGCAGCGTTGCTTCGCCAGCCTTGTCCCGCTTCTCCGGCGGCTGGCTCGCGGCCTTGACCAGCGCCCCGTCGAGCTTCTGCCAGCGCTCCGCCGCGTCCTGGCGCCGGCGCATCAGCACCGCAACCTTGTCGTCGCCTGAGGCAAACCGTGCCGCCATGCGGGCAACCGCGGCGCCGGCGCTGGTGGCATTTGCGAGCTGGCCCGCGGCGAAGCCCTCGCCCGTCAGCGCCCCGCGTGCCGTGGGGTTGTCGGTGGGCTTCTCGAGGGTTGCCCGTAGGTGGTGCATGAACACTTTGCGGGCTTTGCGCTGCTCGCTCAGGCCCCCTGCGCTTCGCCCGCCGCCGGCGCGAACCGCCCGGTCGCGATGGATGGCGCTGGCCCGACGAAAGTATTTCAGCGCCAAGTCATGCTTGCCCTGATCGCGATACAGCACCGCCAGGTTGTCGAGCGTCCTGGCGATACTGGGGTGGTCGGGGCGGAGCGCTTTATCGTCGATTGCCAGGGAACGTTTGTAGAGCGGCGCCGCCTCGCTGTAGCGGCCTTGATACCAGTAGAGCTTCGCCAGGTTGTTGAATGCTATCGAAAGAACGTGATGACCGGGATCGTGGGTTTTCTCCTTTATTGCCAGCGAGCGCTTAAACAACGGCTCCGCTTCGCCATAGCGGCCTTGTTTCATGTACACCCCCGCCAGGTTGTTGAGTGATGCACCGAGCAGCGGATGCTCGGGGCCGAGAGCTTTCTCAGTGATCGCCAGGGCGCGAATGTGTAGCTGTTCCGATGGGCCGTAGCGCCCCTCAATCGAATACAACTCCGCCAAGTCATTGAGCGCTGAGGCAACGCGGGGATGATCGGGGCCCAGCGCCTTCTCCGTGATCGCAAGGGCGCGTTGGTATAGCGCTTCCACCTCGCCCATTCGGCCTTGCGCCCGGTAGAGACCGGCCAGGCTGCGGAGCGTTCCCCCGACATTCACATGCTCGGGGCCGTAGACTTTCTCGGAGATTGCCAGGGCGCGCTTGATAAGCGGTTCTGCTTCACCGAAGCGGCCTTGGGATCCGTGCAGCAGCGCCAGGTTGACGAGCGATCTCGCCACATCCTCATGGTCGGGACCGCGGACATCCTCGAGGATCGCCAGGGCGCGCTTGTTGAGGCGTTCCGCCCGGCCCAAGTCGCCGCGAAACTGGGACATCTGCGCCAGATTGTTCAGCGCCACCGCGACAGAGGTATGGTTGCGGCCCAGCGCCTTCTCAAATATCGCCAGGGCGCGGGTGAAGAGCGGCTCCGCTTCGCTGTAGCGACCCTGTTGGTAATGGACTGACGCGAGACCGCTGAGCGACGTGGCGACATCTTGATGTTCGGTGCCCAGCGCCCTTTCACGGATCGCCAAAGAGCGCCGGAAAAGGATCTCCGCATCTCCGTAGCGGGCCTGTGCGCGGTACAACTCCGCCAGGTTTTTGAGCGATCCCGCGACATCTGGATGATCGCGGCCCAACGCCTTCTCGCGAATCGCCAGAGAGTGCCGGTAAAGCGGCTCCGCCTCGTCGTAGCGACCCAGAGTCTCATAAAGTGCGGCCAGATTGCCAAGCGATGCTGCGACATCCGGATGCTCGGCGCCCAACGCCTTCTCCCGGATCGCCAGGGAGCGCTTGTAGAGCGGTTCCACCTTGTCGTGACGGCCTTGGGCCTTGTACAGCGCTGCCATATTGCCGAGCGCCGTCGCGACATGCGGATGCTCGGGGCCCAGCTCCTTCTCCCATATCGCCAAAGAGCGCAGGTAGAGCGGCTCCGTGTCATCGTAACGGTCTTGTGCCTGGTAGAGTTCCGCCAGGTTGTTGAGCGACATGGCAACATCCGGATGCTCCGGGCCCAACGTCTTCTCCCGGATCGCCAACGAGCGCTTGAAGAGCGGCTCCGCCGCGGCGTTGCGGCCTTGGCGGTAATAGAGCGCTGCCAGGTTGTTTAGCGAGGTTGCGACGTCCGCATGTTCGGCGCCCATAGCCCTTTCGCGGATCGCCAGCGAACGCTGGTAGAGCGGCTCGGCTTGGCCATAGTGGCCCTGGTCTTCAAGCACCATCGCCAGGTAGTTGAGTGCCATCGCGACGTCCGCGTGGTCGGGGCCGAGGCGTTTTTCGGAGATCGTCACCAGGCGCCGGAAGAGAGGTTCCGCCGCGGCGGAATTGCCTTGAGCCTTGTAAAGCCCCGCCAGATTGTGGAGCGATTGTCCGACGTCAGGATGTTCGGGAGCGAGGACTTTCTCGCGGATCGCCAGGGAGCGCTTTAAGAGAGACTCCGCCTCGCCGTAACGCTTTTGGCGATAGTAGAGAGTCCCCAGGTTGATGAGCAACGTCGCGACATCCGCGTGTTCCGGGCCAAGCGCCTTCTCGCGGCTCGCCAGCGCGCGCTGGTAGAACGCCGCCGCCTCGTCGTTGCGGCCCTGGTTGTCATAGAGTTCCGCCAGGTCGTTGAGAGTTGTTGCGACATCGGCGTGGTCGGGACCGAGCACCTTCTCGCGGATCGCCAGCACCCGCTGGTGGAGAAGTTCCGCTTTGTCATAGCTGCCCCGAGCCTTTTGCACCCTGGCCAGATTGGTGAGCGCCGTGGCGACCGAGGGATGGTTTGGGCCGAAGGCTTTCTCGCGGATCGCCAGGGATCGCCGCAGAAGCGGTTCCGCCTCGCCGTAGCGGCCCTGGCTGGAATGAAGAGCCGCCAGGTTGTAGAGAGACTGCGCAGTCTCCGGATGATCAACGCCGAGCGCCTTCTCGCGCACCGTCACGGCGCGCTGCAAAAGCGGCTCTGCCGCCGCGATCCGGTTTTGGGCTTGGTAGGTTTGGGCCAAGTTGGTGAGGGCGATGGCGACGAAATGATGATCGGGACCGATGGTTTTCTCCAGGATCGCCAGGGCACGCCGATAGAGGGATTCAGCCTTGCCGTGGTTGCCCATCGCCTTGTGCAGCCCGGCCAGGTTGTCGAGCGATCTGGCGACATCCAGATGCTCGGGACCGAGGGTTTCTTCGTTGATGGCCAGATTGCGTTCGACCAGCGGTATGGCTTCGCCATGGCTGCCTTGGCGGTAATAGAGCAGCGCCAAGTTGGTACGGGTCTGCTTGGCATCCGGATGCTCGGGACCGAGCGCTTTCTCGCGGATCGCCAGCGCCCGTTTGAACAACGGCTCGGCACTGTCGAAGCGGCCCTGGGCCCGGTACATCTGGGCCAGGTTGCTGAGCAATGTCGCGACATCCGCGTGCTCGGGGCCCTGGGCTTTCTCGCGGATCACCAGCGCCCGCTTGAATAGCGTTTCCGCCTCACCATGGCGGCCGAGAGAGCTGTAAAGCGTTGCCAGATTGTTGAGCAACGAGGCGCGTAGGGTGTGATCGGAGCCGAACTCGGCCTCACTCAATTCCAGGGCTTTGCGGGCGAAGGGTTCGGCCTCGGTGAACTTGCCCTCGGCGTTTAGCGCCTTGTATTGCTTGAACGCCGCCCACAACTCCGGCGACTGGGCAAGAGCGGCAAATGGCGCAGCAACAAGCAACCCCGGTATCACCAGGGCGAGCAGTAGGCGTTTCATGGTCCCCCTCGAAGGCGTGTTCGGGCCCACTATTTCACGAGGTACACACTGCCATGTCAGTGAGGAGCATCACAGTTCCTCTGCACGGTCGTCGCCCGCCACGCTCTCGCCCGAGGTACCGCCGACGCCGACATCAAGCTGGGCGTCGACGCCGGAAATGGCGCTCATGTTGACGATGCCCCGGGCGGTGATCGAGGGGGTGACGATATGGGCCGGCTTGGCGGCGCCAAGTAGAATCGGTCCGACCGGAAGGCCATCGCCCAGCACCTTGAGCAGGTTGAAAGCATTGTTGGCGGCCTCCAGCGATGGCAACACGAGAAGGTTGGCCTGGCCTTCGAGGCGCGAGTTGGGAAACAGGCGTCGGCGCAGGTTCTCGTCGATGGCCGCGTCGGCGTGCATTTCGCCCTCGAACTCGAAATCGGGGCGGCGCTGGGCCAGACGGCGCACCGCCTCTTGCACCTTGCGCGCCGAGGGCGTATCGGCCGAGCCGAAATTGGAATGCGAAATGAAGGCCACTTTGGGCTCGATGCCGAATCGCCGCACCTCTTCAGCGGCAATGATCGTCGCCTCCACCATCTCCTCTGCGGTGGGGTCGTCTTTGACGTAGGCATCGCAGAAGAAATAGGTGCCCTTGTCGAGGATCAGCACGCTCAATGCCGCGACTTCGGTGACGCCGGCCGCCTTGCCGATGACGTCGAGCACATAGCGCAGATGCCAGTCGTATTGACCGTAGGTGCCGCAAATCATGGCATCCGCCTGTCCCCGGGCCAACAACAGCGAGGCGATGACCGTGGTGTTGGTGCGCACGATGGTGCGTGCCGCTTCCGGCGACACGCCCTTGCGTTCCATCAGGCGGTAATAGTGGTCGCAGTGCTCCTCGTAGCTGGGGTTGTCGTTTGGATTGACGAGTTCGAAATCAACGCCGGGCTTGAGGCGCAATCCCAACTCCTCGATTTGCGCCGCGATGACATCGGGACGGCCGACCAGGGTGGGTCGGGCCAAGCCCTCGTCGAGGACGACCTGGATGGCGCGCAGCACGCGTGGGTCCTCGCCTTCGGCGTAGGCCAGACGGCGGGCATTCTGCTTGGCCCGGTCGAAAACCGGCTTCATCAGCGTGCCGGAGCGGAAGACGAAGCGGGACAATCGGTCGCGGTACTGGTCGAAGTCGGCAATCGGCCGCGTCGCCACACCGCTCTGCATCGCCGCCTTCGCGACCGCTGGTGCGATCTCGACGATCAGACGGGGATCGAAAGGCTTGGGGATGAGATAATCCGGGCCGAAGATCAAGCTCTCGGCGCCGCTGTAGGCTCGAGCCACCACCTCCGATGATTCGGCTTTGGCCAATTCGGCTATGGCCGTCGTGCAGGCCAGCTTCATCTCCTCGTTTATGGCCGTGGCACCGACGTCGAGAGCACCGCGGAAGAGGAAGGGAAAACAGAGCACGTTGTTGACTTGATTGGGGTAGTCCGAGCGCCCGGTGGCCATCACCGCGTCGGGTCGCACAGCCTGCGCATCTTCAGGCAGGATCTCGGGCGTCGGGTTGGCCAGGTCCAGGATGAGCGGCCGCTCCGCCATGCGCGCCACCATCTCGGGGAGAAGCACACCGGGTGCCGAAAGACCGAGGAAGACATCGGCGCCGGAAATCACCTCGTCGAGGGTGCGGGCCTCGGTGGCCACGGCGTAGGCCGCTTTCTGGTCCGTCATGTCCTCGCTGCGGCCCTCGAAGATGACGCCCAGATGATCGACCAGCACGACGTTCTCGCGGCGCAAGCCGAGCGCGATCATCAGGTCGAGGCAGGCGATGCCGGCGGCACCGCCCCCGGTCGAAACCATCTTGATCTCGCCGATATCCTTACCCACCACCGCCAGGCCGTTGCTCAGCGCGGCGCTGGCAACGATGGCAGTGCCGTGCTGGTCGTCGTGGAAAACCGGTATGTTCATGCGCCGGCGCAGCTCGCGCTCCACCACGAAGCAATCCGGTGCCTTGATGTCCTCGAGGTTGATGGCACCGAAGGTGGGCTCCAGCGCAGCTATGATCTCGACCAGCCGCTCTGGATCGGTCTCGTCGATCTCCAGGTCGAAAACGTCGATGCCGGCAAACTTCTTGAACAAAACCGCCTTGCCCTCCATCACCGGTTTGGAGGCCAGCGGGCCGATGTTGCCCAGTCCCAGAACGGCAGATCCATTGCTGATCACCGCCACCAGATTGCCGCGAACCGTCATCTCGAAGGCCGCTGCACTGTCGGCCACGATGGCGTCACAGACGGCTGCTACTCCCGGCGAATAGGCCAATGCCAGGTCACGCTGATTGCCCAGCGGCTTGGTCGGCGTAACTGTGAGCTTGCCCGGGCCGTGGCGCCGATGATAGTCGAGCGCCTGTTGGGTGATCTGATTGTCCACGGCGATACTCCCTGGGCTAGAGCGGACCTGCAATCAGCCGATCCGGCGTCCGGCGGTCACTCACGAATGCTAGCGGGTTATGATGAGCCTGTCGAAAACGCGCCATCACCAGGATGGTCACGCCACCCGATCACGGGGCTCGCGGCCGGCGAAAACGGCATCGAGATTATCCAGGGCGCGAAAGCCCATGGCATCGCGGGTCTCATGTGTGGCGCTGCCGATGTGCGGCAGCAGGAAGGTGTTTGGCAGTTCCCTATAGGCGGCATGAATGTCCGGCTCGTTGTTGTAGACGTCGAGCCCCGCGGCCGCCAGTTTGCCGGACTTCAAGGCCTCGATCAGGGCCTCGTCATCGACGATGCTGCCGCGGGCGGCGTTCACCACGATGGCGCCGTCGGGAAGCAGCGCAAACCGTTCACGGTTGAGCAAATGATGCGTTTCCGGCGTCGCCACGCAATGAATTGCCAGGAAATCGCAATGGGGCAGCATGTCCTCCAGCTTGTCGTGGTAGATGGCGCCGAGTTGGTTTTCGGCCTCGAGAGGGCGTACGTCGTTGTAGTGGATCGCCATTTCGAAGCCGCGGCCCCGGCGTGCCGTCACCTGGCCGACCCGGCCCATGCCGATGATGCCCAGGCGCTTCCCCGTCACCTGAGTGCCGACCATGAAGCTTGGGCTCCAGTCACGCCACTCACGGCTGCGAACCAACCGCTCGCCCTCAGCGGCGCGGCGTGCCGCTCCCAATATGAGCAGGATGGCAATCTCGGCCGTGGCATCGGAGAGCACGTCGGGTGTGTTCGTCACGATGATGCCCCTTGCCTTGGCGGCCTCGAGATCGACGTGGTCGAAACCGATGGAGAAATTGGCGATCACCTGGATGCTGTCCGGCAGGCGCCCTATTACCTCGGCTGAAAATTGCTCTGTGTGGCAGGGCAGGATGCCGTCGGCATCGGACGCTGCTGCGATCATCTCGTCGGCGGTGTAGAGGCGGTCGTCGGGGTTGAGGCGAACGTCGTAGTCGCGGCGCAGTCTGTCTTCGACGGCGTCAGGCAGTTTGCGGGTTACGAGGATTGCGGGTTTGTCGCTCATGATCGGCTCCCGGGGGCGATCGCGGGCACGGCAAGTGGTTCGGAAAAGTCGCTATTTCCGGCGCAGGGAGGTATCCCAATAATCGTACCAGACCAGCGCCAGCGAGCAGACGGATATCACCCAGAAGGGCAGGCCACCCCAAAATCCGGCCAGCCCCGAGGAAATGCTCTCCGCCAGTCCGATAATGAAAACCGACAGCACTGCCGCTCCGATGAGGCCGGAAATCATGTCGATGCGTTGTTGCGTCATGTCTGTCCTTCTCGCGGCTTCACGGCCTAGTTATCCTGCAAAAAATCCAAAAGCCACTGCGCCGTTCGGCAAAGGCGGGCGTCCTCCTCCAGCCCGGATACCAGTTGCACGCCGATGGGAAGGCCGTTTTCCCCCACCAGCAGCGGCAACGAGAGACTGGGCAAACCGCAAAACGTCCAGATTGTGCAAAATATCGGATCGCCGGTCCATGCCAGTCCCTCAGGCGCCTCGCCGGCCGCCGAGGGCGCCAGGATGGCGTCGAAATCGTGGAAGAACTCCGCGAAGAAGGCATCGGCATCGGCAAGGGCCGCGAGGGCCCCGGAATATTCCTCGTCGGAATGGCTGCCGCCCCGCTCGATGCGCAGCAAGAGCTCGGGACTGATATCCTGCGGCCGACGCTCATAGGCCTCCGCCAAGTTCCGCCTCACTTCGTATTCATGAATGACTTGATGGTGATCGACGATGTTGGCCAGGCTGTCGGGCGCCGTAAATTCCTCGACCCGTCCGCCCAAGGCGTCCCGCAGTTCCGCTATTCCGCTGCCGGCGTCCTCGGCCAGGCGGTCGTAGAAGGGCAGGTCGAGCCAGGCCAGGGCCGGCTCCACCGGCACCTCCTGGCGGCAACCGGCGCTGAAATCCGGCTTGGCCCGCGGGTAGGTAGCGCCATCGGCCGCATCGAAGCCGGTCAAGGCGTCGCAGAGCAGCGCCACGTCCTCGAGCGTGCGCCCGAAGCCGCCGATTTGATCCAGCGTCTCGGAGGTCTGCAAGACACCCTGGCGGGAAATCATGCCCCGGCTTGGCTTGAACCCGAAGGTGCCGCAGAACGAGGCCGGCCGCACCACCGAGCCGTTGGTCTGACTGCCCACGGCCAGCGGCACCTGAGCGGCCGCCACGGCGGCCGCCGAGCCGCTGGAGGATCCACCGGGCGTGCGGCTGGGATCAAAGGGGTTGGTGGTCTCGCCGGGCGTCACGAAGGCCAACTCCGCCGACACGGTTTTGCCCATGATTACGGCGCCGACCTCGCGTAGCTTGGCCACGACGGTGCTATCGGCCGCAGGTTGGCGGCCCTGATAGATCGGCGAGCCGTAGGCCGTCGGCATATCGGAGGTATCAAAGATGTCCTTGACGCCGACCGGCAAGCCGTGCAGCGGCCCCAGCGGCCGGCCGTCTTGGCGCAAGATGTCCAGCGCGCGTGCCTGTTCGAGGGCCGCTTCCGCATCCAGGTGTACCCAGGCCTTGATCGCGCCGTCGGTGGCAGCGATGCGCTCGAGGCAATCGGCTACCAAGTCCTCGGAGGAATATTCGCCCTTGTGGATGCTGGCTGCCGCTTGCGTGGCGCTATCGAGGTGCAGAGACATGGCAGGCCGATCCCGACAACCTTAGGGGATGTAGGGCCCGAAAAAGAAGTCCGGCAGCCACAACGCCAGCCCCTGGAACTGATACATCAGGATCATGGCAAAGATCACGATGGCCAGATAGGGCATGATGCCCTTGAAGATCTCCATCAACTCGATCTGCGACTTCAACACCCCCTTCAGATAGTAGGCCGACATCGCCATGGGCGGGGTCAGGAACGAGGTTTGCAGGTTCAAGGCGACGAGCATGGCGAAGAAATAGGGATTGACGCCGAAGGTATCCAGCATGGGCAGGAAGATCGGCACGAAGATGATGAGGATTTCCGACCACTCCANCGGCCANCCCAAGAGGAAGATNATGANCTGGGCCANAACCAGGAACTGCCAGGGTTCCAAGTTCATNGCAACGATCCAGTGTTCGATGATGTCGTGGCCGCCGAGATAGGAAAANACCGAGGCAAAGGTCCATGAGCCGACGAACAGCCAGCACACCATGGCCGTGGCCTTGGCCGTGAGAAACACCGATTCCTTCATTTTCGCCCAGGTCAGCGAGCGATAGAGCACCGCCAGCATGAACGCGCCCAAGGCACCCATGGCGGCAGCCTCGGCCGGCGTCGCCAGGCCGCCCAGGATCGAGCCCAAGACCATCATGATCAGCACCGTCAGCGGCACGAACGAGGTCAGCAGCGANAANTANATCTCGNGNCTNNGGCGGCACTTCCTCGTCGCTCGGNGGCGGCGCCAGNGAGGGCGTGATTTTGGCCCGCACGATGACGTAGANGATATAGAAGCCGGCCAACATGAAGCCCGGAATGATCGCNGCNGCATACAGCCTTAGCGGCGAAAGCTCGGCAATGGCGGCATAGACGATCAGCATGATCGAGGGCGGGATCAATATGCCCAAGGTGCCGCCGGAACAGATCACGCCGGCGGCAAAGGATCTGTCGTAATTGGCCCTGACCATGGCGGGAAAGGCCAACAGGCCCATCAGCGTGACGACGGCGCCGACAATGCCGCTGGCGGTGGAAAACACGGCACATGTTATCAAGGCGGCAATTGCCATGGATCCCGGCATGTTCCGGGCGGCCAGCCTGAGCGAGGAAAAAAGGCGGCCGACGATATTGGCCCGTTCGACCACGTAGCCCATGAACAAGAATAAGGGGATGGCAACCAAAGTGTCGTTTTCCATCACCGAATAGGTGTTCTGGTTCAGCAGATAGAAAATCTGGTTGTTGAAGAAGTCGGCTATAGTATCGATTCTATCGGCGTCGTAGTAGGCGTAGTAGCCGAACCCAACTCCCATTGCGATCAACGTAAACGCAATGGGAAAGCCAAGCAGCACAAGAACAATAAACAAGCTTAGCATGAAAATCGCTGTTTCGGGATTTGTCATTCTTGTTGCTGCTCCATCGTATCCGATATTGATCGGACTGGGCGTTGCGCCCTGGAATTAGCGAATTTCGGATTCCTCGATGAGGATGCTCTCTGTTTCACTCACATCCTTGAGACGCTCCGGCCACTGACCCGTTTTCATGGCAATAAAACAGCGCATACATTCGGCGACGCCCTGGATGATTAGAAGTCCTCCCGCCAATGGGATTAGGGTTTTGAAGAAGTAAATTTGAATCCGGGCCGGGCTGTTCCAGCTCACTTCCTGATAGCGCCAGGAATCGGACGCGATTTCGGCGCCATACCAGAAGAGCGCCAACATGCCCGGAAAAAAGAAAATCAAATACAAAACAAAATCCATCCGCGCCTGCCAGCGGACGGGGATGAAACGGTAAACGACATCGGCCCGGACATGACTGTCCTGAGCCAAGGCATAGGGCCCCGCCATCAGGAACAATGCGCCGTACATCTGGACCATCATATCGAAAGCCCAAACCGTCGGTGCGTTCAGGGCGTAGCGCACGAATACCTCGTACGAAACCGAGAGCGTCAGGATCACGATGCACCAGCCAAAGGCGCGTCCGATCCAGATATTAAGGCTCTCGATGGCATGAACGATGGTTGTCATGCTTTATCTCCATCTCCCGAAAAATCCGAGGCAAAGAACAGGGACAGCCCTTGGCTGCCCCTGCTCCCCAACATCGGTTGTCGGTGGTTATTATGGCGAATGTTCGCCGTCGCGATCAACCAAACGTGTGTTTATAGGCCATCCCGTAGTCGGGCTGGTTCAGCAACAGGTAGTTCATCACCTTCTTGGCATAGGTCTTTTGCGAGTCCACCACCTTGGCGAAGAAGGGATCTTCCCCGGAAATACGGTTGACCACGACGTCCCAGGCCTTCAACTGCTCCTTCATCACCGAATCAGGTGTGCGGTAGACGTTGACGCCGCTCTTTTCCCTGAGCACGATCAANTCGTCNGCATAGCGTAGCGTGTTNTGCCAGTAGAAGTTCGAATTCTCNGCCTCGGAAGCATACTTGAGGATCGCCTGATGCTCCTGGGGCAGNGATTCGTANGTCTTCTTGTTGAAGGTGATCTCGAAGGCTTCCTGGGATTGGTGGAAGCTGGCGAGATGATAGTGCTTGGACACGTCCTGCATGCCGAAGTCTTTGTCCGAGGTCGGATTGTTGAACTCGGCAGCGTCGATCAGGCCCGACTTCATGGCCGCCTGAATTTCGCCACCCGGCAATTGCGCAACCGACATGCCCATGACCGAAAGAACGTCTGCGGCCAGTCCGACAGTGCGGTATTTCAAGCCCCTCATTTGGGAGGCGTCTTTGATTTCCTCCTTGAACCAACCCAGCGGCTGCGCCGGCATCGGGCTGTTGAAGAAGCTGACCAGGTTGAGCTGCAGGCTGCCCATCAATTCGTTGAAGAGCTCCATGCCGCCACCGTAATGGATCCAGCCCAAAAGCTCTTGCGCCGACCAGCCGAAGCAGGGGCCGGTGCCGAACAGCGATGCGGCCTTTGATTTGGAATACCAATAGGCCGGCACGTAATGGGCGCCGTCGAGGACGCCGCGGTGCACCGCGTCTTGCATCTGGCTGGTCTTGACCACCGAATTGACCGACAACAGGTCGATTGAGGTGGTCCCACTTTGTTGGACAGGTTGGCGAGTTGCAGAAAGACGGCAGTTTGAGGGTTTCCGTAACCGACACCGGGATAGGCATAGCCGCCCGCGACATACCAAAGGCAATGTCGACTTTCGGTCAGGTGGACGGTGCTTTGGATCGAAGGTTCGAGGGCACGGGGTTGGGGTTGCCTTTGGTGAGGTCGTTGGCGGAACTGCACGACGGCGGATTCGAGATCGAGAGCGAAGTCGGCGTTGGGACCAAGGCTACCATCTGGTTCCCCGACAAGAGGGTTGTTGGTGGCCGCTGACAAATGTCAGATTCCGTTGCCTTTCAAGATTGAGCCGAGCCCCATGCCCAACCTTCCCAGAACGCACGACTGGCGCAGCGGCGAGCCCTTTCGGCCATCTGACGAACAGATGGCGCTGTGGCCCGAGGTAAGCGGCAACGCCATCAACGCGCTGGGCGAGCGCCAGCTGCGACGGCCGACACCGATCTATTGGCACCACCATTCGATGATCCGCCATGGCAAGGCCATGATGTGGATGCTGGAGCGACTGCTGGACGCGGTCGAGGAAGTGCGCGACCTGGCGGGCCGCTTTGGCGGCCGAGGATCCGCCGAACCGGCGCCCATCGCCGCGCAGAAGGAGAGCGATAGCCCGGACAACTGGGCCCGCCGCGTCAAGGCGGCGGCGCTGGAGCGGGAAGCCGATCTGGTCGGCATCGCCCGTTTGCACGAGGAGTGGGTGTTCGAGGGCTATGATGTCCCGGAGCGCTGGATCATCGTGCTCGGTATCGTCATGGACCAGGCCGAGCTGGTGGAGATCGCGCCCTCCCCTCGTTCGGTGATCGAGGTCTCAGCCCAGTACAATCGGGCGACGCGGGCCGCCCAGGCACTGGCCGACTGGATCCGCGAACGTGGCCACGGAGCGGTCGGGCATGGCGGTCCAATGGCCGGTCCGGTGACCATGACGCCGGCCGCCATCGCGGCCGGTTTCGGTGAGCTGGGCAAGCACGGATCGATCATCAATCGCCAGTTCGGCTCATCGTTCCGTTTGGGCTGCGTGTTGACNGANNTGCCNNTNGTNCCCGATGCGCCCGACNTNTTCGGTGCCGANGATTTCTGNCANTCCTGCCNNNTTTGCGCNCGNGANTGCCCNCCNGGNGCCATCANCCACGACAAGCNNTGGGTNCGCGGCGNNGANAANTGGTACGTCGACTTCGACAAGTGCGTGCCCTATTTCAACGAGACCTACGGCTGCGGCCTGTGCGTCGGCATCTGCCCCTGGAGCCGCCCGGGCGTCGCGCCCTCGTTGGCCCAGGGCATGAGCCGCCGCAAGGCACGGCGCAGATAAGAGGGTTAAGCCGCCCGGCGCTGGCGTCGCCGCGTCATCCTCTCAGCCAGAGTTGGAGCCACGCCGGGAAGGCTCCAGGGGCATTGGCCGATGCAGATGCCGCAGCCGTTCCGTTCCACGAAGTAGGGGATGCAGAGGTCGAAATCGACGTACCACTTCTCGGTGCCGCGCACCAACCGGCGCTCCGGCTGAATGGCGTCGACCGGGCATTTGCGGGCGCAAATCCGGCAGGATTGGCAAAAATCGTCGGCCCCGAAGCGGTCCGGGGCATCGGGGACCAGCGGCATGTCGGTCAATACCGTGGCCAATCTGAAAGATGATCCGTGTTCTCGGTTGATCATCGAGCCGTGCTTACCCAGCTCTCCCAAGCCGGCTTCGATAGCGGCCGGGATGATCAGCAGCGGTCCCGCCCGCGGCCCGCCATGGGGTTCCGCCGGCCAGCCTTGCTCGTGCATCCAACCGGCCAGCTTTTGCGCCGCCCGGGTGCCGCGGCCGTATTGCCTGTGCACCTCGGTCTGGGAGCGCGCACTCGGCGCCGTAGCCAGCGCGGCCGGGTTCATGGCCACGGCCAATACGACCATCCAGTTCCAGGGCGCCTCGTAGCCAGCAAAGATCCAGGCTGGATCGAGTCTGGCGATGCCGACCAAGTCGGCCTCGCGTTCGAGCGCCGCTGCTTTGACCCGGTCGGTCCACTCGGCGGCCCCAAGATCGGGCCGCTCGGCGGCCACCTCGGGCAGCGGGCGTTGGGTGTATTCCTGGTTGGCCAGGCGCTCAACGTTGGCCTCCGGGGCGCAGCCGTTTGCAAAGAACCATTGCTGCAGGTCGCCATGGGCCAGGATCGAGGGATCGTGCCATATGATCGGTGTGGCCTGGCGCGCTTCCGCCTCGCCCAGGCCGTTGATGGCGTTGCCGGAGATCTCGGGTAGTAGTGCCCGAACTTCCGGCCTCGGCGAGAACGGAATTTCCCAGGCCTTCGTCATCGCCTCCTCCCAACATCAGAGACGCAAGGTAGCACCATTTGCTGCCGCGAAAATTTTTGACGGTCACTTGCCGCCCGAAATTGCTGGTCCCTACGACCTGCAAGGCCAAAGCACGAGCATGACGAGGACAATTTGCAGGGCAACGGCAAATAGGCAGGTCATCGGTGCTAGCTCATTATCCACCGTCGCCGGGCAGGGCAAAGATCTCCACTTCGGCACCAACACCCCGCAGGCTGTGGCGGCCGAGCGATAGCCAGTCTCCCGCCAGGTACGCAACCACGGCCTCCGACAGCAAAAATCGATGGCCCAACGTCTTGCACAGGCTTTCCACCCGCGCCGCTTCGTTGGCGGCGGCGCCGGTGACGGTGAACTCCAGGCGGTCGGGTGTACCGATGTTGCCGTACATGACGTCTCCCAGGTGCAAACCGACGCCGAATTCGATGGCTGCCCCGCCTTTTTCGCGACGCTCTTCGTTGAGGGCATCGAGCCGGGCAATGGCATCGCTGGCGGCGGTCACAGCGGTGGTGCAGACCTCCGGCCGCTGCGCTGCCGAGGAGATGGGAAAGATGGCCAGGACGGCATCGCCGATGAAACGCAGGACCTCGCCGCCATGATCCAGGACAGCCCCGGCCATGCACTCGAAGTACTGGTTCAGGAGGCCGAGGAATTCGTCCAGCTCCAGGGTGTCGGCCAGCGTCGTCGAGCCCCGCAGATCACAAAACCAGATCACCGAGGGAATGATCTCGCCGTCGCCCCGCCGGACCGAGCCATCGAGCACCCGTTGGCCCGAGGTGGCACCTAAATAAGTGTGCAGGAGCGTGCGCGCCGTGCGCCGGAGGCTCTGGTTCTCCAGGATCATGGCCAGCGTCGGCATGATGGCCTCCAAAAGGGCCAGGTGACCATCGTTAAACCCCTGCTCCGCTTTCGTGGCGAAGGTCATGGCCTTGATGCTGCCGTCCGTGAATGGGGCGGGCAGGCACAGGTAGTCCGTGAAACCCTCTTGGCGCAGGTCGGGAATGACGCCGAATTCACCTTCCTCGGCCACCGGGCCGATGCGACAACGCGATGGCAGGCCTTCGAAATAGGCCAGATGCAGCGGACTATTGGTACGCATGCGGTAATTCTCGGGCAACATTTTCCAGAGCCGCTCGGCGGCCGCCTCGCCGGCGTTCCAAATCACGCTCGAGGTATCGACCTGGGGATGCAGGGTCGGTACTGCCGTGGTGATGCGGGCGATGGGCAGGCCGGCGGCAGTCAACTGCTCGGCCAGTTGCTCGACGAAGGTCGAGCGATCCGTGATCAGACGGCCCCGGTCATGGAGCCAGGACAGCACGGCCTCGGTTTTGCTGTCCACTTGCCGCCCCCCCGGGGGGGCCTCAGGCCCAGCTCGGGCGGTAGTTCTTGGCCTCGTCGAACATGGCGACGACGTTTTCCGGGGGCACGTCGGGCTGGATATTGTGCACGCTGTTGAGAACGTAGCCGCCGCCCGGGCCGAGGATCTCGATGATGCGGCGCACTTCGCTGCGCACCTCGTCGGGCGTGCAGAAGGGCAACACGTGCTGGGTGTCGATGGCTCCCCAGAAGGCCAGACGGTCACCGTATTCGGATTTTAGCCGCTCCGGGTCCATGCCGCTCGCGTTGACCTGGATGGGATTGACACAGTCAACGCCGACGTCGATGAAATCGTCAAAAAGCGCCGACACCGAGCCGCAACTGTGCAACTGCAACTTGGCGTCGGTGCGTGACTTGGCGGCGGCGAACATGCGCTCATGCCGTGGCTTGACGAGTTGGCGGTAGATCTCGGGGTCGATCACCGTCGAGGCCTGGGTGCCCAGGTCGTCGCCCAGGTTGACCACGTCGACCAGGTCGCCAACCTCGTCCAGTGCGGCAGCAGTAATGCCGATCCACCATTCGGCGATCAGGTCCATCAGGCGGCAGGCAAAATCGCGCTTCTTGTAGAGGTCGATGAGCCAGGTGTCGTAGCCGCGCAGCCACTGGCCGGTGTGGACCACTCCCGACGGCAGGTTGAGGACGATGGCGCCCGGGGTGTTTTCGCGCAGATCGAGTGCGCGTTGGCGCAGGCCGCGGGTGTAGCCGGGATTGGATGTGTCGGGCCAGTCGTGGTTTTCCAGGTCGTCGAGATCGGCGTCACGCTTGAAGAAAGGACCGTCGGTGTTGATGTAGGGGCCGTCACCGACCTTGTGCCAGATGGCGCCGAGCTCGTCGGCAAAGGTGTCGGCATCGATTTCGCGGCTGTTGCCCGGACCTTCGAAACCGCCGGGCGACAAGAGCCGGGTGTCGACGTCGAAACGTCTCAGGATGCTTTCGTCGACCAGGGCGCAACGCCCCAGCCGCCGGCCGATCAGGGTTTCGTGCTCGAGACCGAGGTGGGCCTTGAGCTTCTCATAGGCCGTGAAATAGATGGTCGTTGCATAACAGCCACCGAAATCGATCGGCACACGGTCGGTTTCCTGGTGGTCGAGCGCCGCTACCAGGCGCTCGCGGTTGTTCATCGCTGCCATGATTTGGCCCTCCTGCCGGTTCCCGTTTTGATGAACGATAGCACGTTACACACAGGGTTTTGCAGCTCCGCCGATAGCTGTATCTTCTAGTGCAGCGCAAGGAGAATCATCATGGATTGCCAACAGGTTATGGCTCCCATCAAGGAAAGCCTCTACGCCGACGATCCGGCCGGGACGGCCATCGACTTCATGGTGCGCAAGCACATGGGACTGGTGCCGGTGACCGACCGTGAGGGCAAGTTCGTCGGCCTGATCAGCGGCGACCGGCTGATGCACTTCATGCTGCCGCGCACGGTGTCGGCCTTTCTCGGTATCAAGCGCGGCATGAAGCGGGCCAGTTTTCTGCACGAATCCAGTGAGGAGATGCAGGAACGCCTCGATGTACTCAGGGACCGGCCGATCGGCGACCTGGTGGAGCGCCACGCCAAGGTCTGCCACCCCGATACGCCGCTGATCGATGCCCTGTTGCTGATCAAGCACAAACAGTACGTGGTGCCGGTGGTCGACCACGACCGCACCCTGGTGGGGGCGATTTCGTTCTTCTCGGTGCTCTATGCGCTGCGCGAAGAATACGCCGAAAAGAAGCGCACCAAGGAGACCGAGATATGAGCGATCCGGCTGCCCATGGAGCGGTGATCTTCGGTCTCGATCCGCTCTGGCTCTCGACCGCCATCCTGATCGTCACCTACGCCGCCCTGATCAGCGAAAAGATCAATCGCACGGTGGCGGCTCTGGTGGGCGGCGGCCTGGTCATCGTCTGCGGTGTCATCGACCAGGACCAAGCCATTGCCGGCATCGACTTCAACCCGACATTCCCCAGATAGTCTCCTGGTTCGCGGAAATCATAGCACCGTGCCACCGTCGAGGGAACGAGATCATTTTCGCGGCCGCCTGATAACCTGATT